>JABJED010000240.1 GCA_018665025.1 Gammaproteobacteria bacterium | reverse complement strand
CTGAAAAGTTAGCGCGACGTTTAATAAAAGAGCACGATATTCTTTTAACCTTCGATCAATTTAACGATGATGTCCGCGTAAACATAGACTTCGTCTGGTTCAAAAACTGCTTGCTAAATCTGATCAACAACGCCGCGGACTCAATGAAAGCGGGCACGATCACCGTGGCGGCTAGCGTTGAAACTTCATCTGGCACCAAAGTCGCCGGTTCGTCACCCGGGAATCTTTGTGTTTCAGTCACTGATGAAGGTTGTGGTATCCCTGATGCTGAATTGGCGAGGGTGTTGGAACCTTTCTACACGACGAAATCGCCGGACCAGGGCACCGGTTTAGGACTCGCAATGGTTGACAAGTTCTGCCAGGAAAGTGGCGGATACTGCACTATTTCCTCTGAAATCGATATCGGGACTAAAGTGTCGATGATCCTGCCTTTAGCGAATGAATAACCGCCAGGCCGGGGTGACGCGAATACCCGTGAGTTGCGAATCAATTCAGTACCCGGATTACCTGTACACGGAACCTGCGCCGCCATTACCCGCGTTTTAGTGGCGTCGCCCCAAGGCCGCCACAAACTAACTGATTACAAAGTAGCCCCTGAAATAATTGTAGTCGGATATACATTTTGCGGTGATAGGATTATTCTCTTTGGAGGATATTTACGAAATTCACGGGCCCAGATGACTGCAGAAATGATTCACCCACTGGGAATCGCATCCAGATGATCCAGAGAAATACTTTTTCGATATGCGGTCGGTAGGCTATCCACATGGGGGTGAGGCCGACTTTGCCAATTACACCGTGTTAATTCCAACCGTCATTGAGAAGCAGTTTTGAATTTCGCAGATACAACAACGACGAAGGGGCTCAAGACTTATTTTACAGGGGATCTACCCAAACAACATTAGAGTCAACATTGACGTTAACAAGCAAAACTAAACACCAAGGACGGCCTTCGGAAACAATTTAGTTTCCACCGTGTCTTGGAGACCAACGCTAGCATCTGGAGGTAATGAAATATGCGTATACGACATGCTTACAGCGGGTTTATTTACGAAACCATGGACGACGGCAACGTTAGCGTAACAGATCCAAAGACAGGTGATACCGGTGTTTTCACCCGTGATGGTGTTTGGGTTTCCGGCTCGTTGAAGTACGGCGATCACCATATGATTGGGCACGTGGGGGGAAAGACCGCAGAGGGTGCAACCAGCCTTGGCGAATTTTCTAATCGACGCCGTTGATACAGGTTGAGCCGACAGGTGTCTCGTTTGAGGCTAATGAAGACGAGACAATTATGGCCGCTGCAATTCGCAACGGCTACACCTGGCCAACCATTTGCGGTGGGCAAGGTACGTGTAAGACTTGCGTATTTTTGACGCTGGAAGGTCAGAGTAATCTGGTTGAAATTGAGCCCCGGGAACAGCAAGCATTGGACTCAATCATCGACACCCTACCGAAAAGAGGCCAAGGCTGGCGACTGGCATGCCAGGCTAAAGCGACAGGTACCGTCAGATTAAGAAAAATTGGTGTAAGGCAAGCTTAGAAAAGTGGCAACCAAATAAGAGGAGGCAAGATGGCTACGACAAAACAGGAAATGGACAGCAAGTTGGCACCCGGTGAAGCTCGCTCTCGAGGAAAGCAGATTCAGGAACTGCTCGATGATGAAACTGTTGAGGTACCCTGGCAATTGCGCGATGCGGATTACACCTATCTCGGCTCCGAACCCCTGGACCGCGATCATTACATCTCTCAAGAATGGTGCGACAAAGAGATCGAGAACCTCTGGTCAAGAGTTTGGCAACTGGCATGCTTTGAACAGGATATTCCCGAAGTGGGCGATCATATTGTTTACGATATCGTTGATTGGTCCTTTATCCTTGTTCGGACCGAACCCGATACGATTAAGGCATTTTATAATTCATGCCTGCATCGAGGTCGCCGACTTTGCACCAATGAATTAGAGCCAGCCAACAAACCAGAATTTCGCTGTCCGTTCCACGGCATCTCGTGGAATATAAACGGTTCACTAAAAGCGATACCGCCATCGATCGAATTCGACTTCCCGCACGTCAACAAAGAAGAATTCGGTTTGCCTGAGGTCCGATGCGAACGATGGGATGGCTTTGTATTTATCAATATCGATGACGATGCCGAACCCCTGATGGATTTCCTTGGCGGCATTACTAAACACTTTGAACGCTGGCCATTTGCGAATCGCTGGAAGGCGACGCACAGCGCCAAGATAGTCGACTCTAATTGGAAACTCGCTCAGGAAGCTTTCATGGAGGCATTCCACGTGTTGGCAACACATCCACAAATGAGCATTGGTCTACTCGGTGGCGATGGATCAAATACCGAGTACAACATTTATGACAACGGCGATGCGAATTGGAGCAGGATGACCATGGCTCCGCCTATGCCTAATCCTAATTTGCCCTATGAACTTACTGAAAAAGAGCTTATTGAAGAAATGTTCTTCCGAGGTGAAAGCGTTAGCGAAATGGGTGTGCAAAAAATGGAAGGCAGCGTTGAAGACCTGCCAGAGGACATAACCACCCGTAAGCTTTTGGCAGATGCCGCTCGCAAGAACGAACCAAAAGGCTTTGTGGGCGGCGAGCCAACCGACGTAGAGCTTACCTCCGCTATCCAGTACCACATATTTCCCAACATCTCGCCGTGGCCAGGTCCGATTTTCTACAGGCATCGCCCCTACGGTCGTGATCCGGACAAATGCATTATGGAGATCATGATGATGGTGGCCCTGCCTGAAGGGGCTGAACGCCCGCCTGCGGCAAAAATCAATTGGCTTGGACCAGACGAGCACTTCGGCAGTATTTTCAACCAAGATGTGGAAAATGTTGCTCAGGTACAACGTGGATTGAAGGCCGCCAAACCACCAGGAGGGTTGACCCTGGGAAATTATCAGGACATCAAAGTCCGCTGGCATCACCGCTTGCTTGCAAAATGGGTGAACCGCGAAATCTAAGGGTTCGCCTGACTATTGGTGACAATCTATCGCTGCGATACGAACCCGAGAGCCCAGGCAATCCAGGCAATTATGTTGCGCCAGGCATAATGTGGTGGCCGGAGATACTCCGTGAAGAAGGGATATGCCACGGCCTATGCCCAAAGGAATACGCCGATCGTTAGGTAATCGATGCGGTATGTGGAACAAAAAGGCCAATGCCTGTAGCCAGACTGCGGTTTTCACGGGCAAGAGACCCAGCCGAGTCATAAACCAGCATACTCGAAATAGATGAGCGTGAATTTGTGCGCTATCATAACAACTTGATTACGCTACCCTAAGCCAACTGAGAAACACATCATGGACATGATCGTAAACCTGCTCTCAAGCCCTATCCTGTGGATCGTTATTGTCATCCTCTACACCCTAAAGAAGGGCATCTACTTTGTGCCACAAAACCGAGGTTACGTGATCTACACCTTTGGCAAATACGACCAGACGCTGAGCGCGGGCTTAAACTTCATCATTCCATTTGTCCAGAGAGTGGCCGCAGATCGCAACCTGAAAGAGCAGTCCCTGGACATTTCCTCTCAATCCGCTATCACTAAGGATAATATCTCACTCGCCATCGACGGTATCTTGTTCATGAAGGTAACCGATGCCGGCGCAGCGACCAATAACGTTACCGATTACAAGATGGCGGTCATTCAACTCGCTATGACCACCATGCGTAATGCCATTGGTTCCATGGAGTTAGATGAGTGTTTCCAAAGTCGTGACGTCATCAACGCCACCATCCTGTCTGCCATGACCGAGGCTACCCAACCCTGGGGCGTGATGGTCACCCGGTACGAAATCAAGGATATATCGCCACCCCAATCTATCCGCGAAGACATGGAGAAACAAATGACTGCAGAGCGCGAGAAGCGTTCGGTCATTCTGACAGCAGAAGGCGTTAAATCAGCGGCGATTACGGAAGCCGAGGGTATGAAAGCGGCTCGGGTCCTCGATGCTGAGGCCGCCAAAATGGAACAGGTGTTAGCGGCGGAAGCCAACAAAGAACAGCAAATACTCGAAGCCACAGGTAAAGCCGAGGCGATCAGGCTTGTCGCGGATGCTGAGGCTGCCGCTTTGACGACCGTCGGAGAGGCTGCTAACACAGATTCGGGCGAAGCCGCGGTCTTATTAACCCTTGCACAGGATGCCATAGCCGCTCATCGCCAGATCGCAGGCGAAAGCACTATTGTTCTCACGGATGGTAAAACCAGCGATAACATCGCCAATACAGTGGCCCAGGCAATTGCCGTATCAAGTTCATTGAAGTTGTCGAGCGCTGACTCGGGGATCTAAGCAATGGAAATTTTTGAGCTCATCAACGCTAATCATGATCGGTTTTTTTATGTTTTAGCCGGCACCAGTTTTATTTTGGAATTGAGCCTGCTGGGGTTAAGCGGGCCACTACTTTTTTTTGCGATTGCCAGCCTGGTCACTGCTCTTTTAATCAGCGTTGGACTAATTTCAGGTTGGGAGGTAGAAATTTTAGTCGTGGGCGTATTGACAGTCCTGATTGCCTTACTCCTTTGGAAACCGCTGAAAAAATTTCAGAATTCAGGTGGCGGCGCTGACACCAGCAGCGACATGATCGGTCGCGAGGTCAAGGTGAGCAAGGACATTACAGCGGAGGGCGGTGCCATCCGTTATTCCGGAATCGATTGGCAGGCTCGCCTTGACGCCAGTGCTAATGAAGCATTTATTGCTGCAGGAGAACAATGCATTATCGCCTCGGTAAATGGCAATATCATGCTTGTTAAAGAGACCCCACCCTAGGGGATTGCGCTTAGCCATCCTGGCAATATGCACGCTTTCCTATCCGGTTTTGTAGACGATAATCAGAACTTTGGTAACTTAACCACTTAAGCTTTTTCAACAGCGAAGAATCTAAGCCAAAACGCCATATACGGTTAGGCTATTCAGCTCTACGCGCTGCGAGCTCAAGTTGTATTTCCGCAATTCGGGTCCTGTCCAGTCGATAACCAATATAAAAAGTCAGAAGCGCCAGTCCGATAATTGACGTTGCAGGTCCCGCTATGATGCCTAGATTGAACAGCACCTCTGGAGACACTTCGCCCGGTGCCGCACCTCTTGGGAACTCGATCAAATCAAGACCGATTCCACCCAGTATGGTCGCGAATGCACCACCGGCCTTGAAGGCAAACGACCTTGCGGAAAAAATAATCCCTTCCTGTCTTTCGCCGGTCAGTAGTTCCTGCTCGTCAGAAATGTCTGCAAACATTGAATTGAGTGTAATCATGATAGCTGGACCAGCAAGACCGCTGGTAAAGATAAATGCCAGCAGCATCGCTAGCAGCTCTACGCTACCATTCTCTGGTAGCCAATCCGTAAATAGTCGCACGCAAATCATCACGTTGTTGCATACAATTATAACAACAGACAAACATATTAACGTTCTACGTTTATCAAGGTGCTTTGTGAGAACTGGTGCGAGCAACACTGAAAAGGGTAATGCGCACAACACTGTCGGTCCGATCCAGCGCATGTTTTCAGTTTCCATACCCCAGAAATGAACGTACATATACACCATGAACGTCCCCTCTATCCCTAGCATGATTACGGCGCAGAAAAGCCCCCCTACCAGCATCCTGTATGAGTGGTTGTTAAAGGCGGTTGTGACCTCGCGGAACAGCCTCCGTGGATTAAGGCGCTCAACCGTTTTGAAGTTGGCGGGAGGAAGGTGCGGGATTTCCCTTAGGGTACCGGCAACGCAGAGACTGATGGAAACAAAAATGCCAATCGCGGCAGCAACGGAGAATGGCCCGTAACCGTCTGTATTGAGCAGACCATGTGAAAATTCTTCGGTAGTAGGAAAAAATAGTGTCAGCATCAGAAACCCAAAACCGGCAGACCCTACAGTGCCAAAGAACTGGCTGAAACTGTAAACCCGAGTCCGATCGAGGTAGTCCTGCGCCATCTCTGCACCCAGGGCAAGATGCGGAATATGGTAAAGCGTCAAAAATAATCTTGCCGAAACCGCAAAGGTAACCAGCCAACCGAAATAGAACATCTCCGACATGCCTGTTGGTGGGTTGAACAGCGCGATGATAGAAATACCAAGTGGCAGCGCCGCACCCATCATCATCGGGTGACGTCTGCCCCATCGAGTCTCTAGCCGATCCGAAATGGAACCCGCTATCGGGTCTGTAATCGCGTCACAAAACAGAGCGATGCCCAACGCAATACCCGTCAGGGTGCCCGACACCTGTAATATTTGATTGAAATAGAATAATAGGAATGTTGAAAACGCGCCAAGGGTGATACCTTCGGCGAGCTGTCCGACGCCAAAACCGAGTTTCGAAGATAAAGGTAAAACGCGTGTCATAAAGACTCTGCCTACTTTTTTTCAGTATCAATCCAATACGTCAAATGTGCAACGGACGCATAATCCATCCAAACGATCTCTGATTATTGCTAATCTCATAATAGGCCCAACCCTTTCTTTAAAGCACCTAACACCTGAATCGTATATGGGTGATTAAGCTAGAACGTACAAGAAGTGTGGTATTTTGGGACGCGCCAGGTTTCACGGCAATGACTGGAGTCATAGCGTATTATTGATAGGCTGAATCAGCGTTAAGAAACCTAAAACAAAACAAAATAAATGAATTGGACTATTCCATTCTTGAGTATGCTAGATTTTCTTCATGCTGGAATTTTTTGAGTTCCGCTAACACTCGAGTGCCGAGTTCATTCTGTCCCGGCCATGCGTTAACGGTAAACCTAGACAATGACCAATTTAGTCAACAACATAAACAGACGGAAGCGCAAAGATGCAATCTGATGCTTATAAGCCCTTCAAGTTAGGGTTAGCCGCCAGCTTTGCATTTTTTGTGGGTTATGTTTTATTTGGATGGCAAGGTTGGGGTACACCGGCCGCTGTAGAGCAAGCAGTAGGTGACGTTTCCAGGTGGTGTGAGCGTGTTCAACCCGGATTGTTTCATGAACCAGTGAATGCGCTCAGTAATCTTGGCTTTATGGTCGCAGGTCTTTGGATGCTTTGGCTGTTGGGACGGGATGTTGAGGCTGGGCGAACCGGGATCATGTTTGGTCACAGCCCTATTGCCTTACTCTATTCGGGCGCAGCTATTTGGCTGGGTCCCGGATCGCTACTGATGCACGGCACCCACACGGCATGGGGTGGTTGGGCCGATAACTTGAGCATGGTGATGTACATTCTAATCCCCTGGATGATTAATGTTTCAGCCATGGGACGCTGGCCGCCTCGACAGGTGTTAGGCATCTATGCGACTTTGGTGCTGGTTTATGGCATCGGTCGCGCAGTGAATGGCTGGGGTTTAGGAATCAATCTCGACTTCTTTGGCCTGTCGATCGCCTTTTGGGTGATCAGTGAGGTTTTGTACCGGTTCTGGTCTCAGAGGCTACGAGTTCTCTCGGGATTCGTGGGCTTTATCGTTGCTGGGATCTTTGGCATTACCCCTTTCGAGATGTTGGCAGAACCTACACGTTTCTGGTGGGTCTTACTGTTTTGGCTGCCAGGTCTCCTTGCCACCGGTCCTGCCCCGACGCGACGCACCTATCTACCTTGGTTCGCTTTGGGTGTGGCCAGCTATTTGAGCGCATTTACGATTTGGCAGACGGGCAAGGTAGGACACCCTTTATGTGATCCGGATACACTTTTACAGGCACACGGTATTTGGCATCTGCTATCCGCAGCATCCACCGCCTGCTTTTTCCTTTTCTTAAGGACTGAGCGCCAAGCGCAAGGCTAAAGCTGCAACGCTCTGGTGACAAGTTGCTATTCCTTGTGAACAGATAGTGAGCGACGTGCCACTCTAATGTCAAACCAACTGGTCCGTTAGCAAGACTATAGTTACGGCATTCAATAAGACAATCGCTACGACAATCTGTCGGTAATCACGTCCAACATCGGTAGGAAAATATCGTCGAGCAGGGTCGATGGTGCCTTTGGCGCTGAGCCAAACCGACCGATGACTAATTCATTCTCAGGATCTACATATAAGACCTGACCATGTGCACCCCGGGCCACAGCACAATTTCTGTCCGCTAAGTGACGTATCCACCACTGAGATTTATACGACCAACCCGGCAAAGTCTTATAACCCGCCTTAGCGAACAGATCCTGATCCCCACCGCGCAGAACCTTGTCGATGACTGCCGCAGGTATAATCTGCTTACTCTCAATGGCACCTCCCGTTCTAACGAGTTCGCCAAACCTGACAAAATCTCGCAAGGT
Organism: Gammaproteobacteria bacterium; assembly: GCA_018665025.1. GTDB lineage: Bacteria > Pseudomonadota > Gammaproteobacteria > Pseudomonadales > Azotimanducaceae > UBA9659. Next base: position 3,958 of record JABJED010000240.1, on the reverse strand, counting down.
GAATCCACTGGATGATTCGGCACCCCCTGGATCCATGATGTAGTATCCGTCGTGCTCAGCGCCAATATGCTGCCAAACGCGCTCGGATAATTGCGTCGTAAGGTCCTGCATCCCGGCCCGACGGACAATCCATCCAAGGACAAATATATTCGGTTCACGATAAGCAAAAGCCTCGCCGTGGCGCCCTGCTTTTTTTACTTTCGGGAGAACGTCAGCAACTAGTTCAAACTGATTCATGCTCGAAGGCGGGGACATTCCGGTAGCACGATGAAATCGCCAAATTTCAGATTCCGGATCCAGGTAATCTTCGTAAAACTCCATACCAATAAGCATGTCCAGTACTTGTTGCACGGTCGCATCACTGTATGCTGAGTCGATCAGTTCTGGAATGATCACAGGGACCAAAGCATCCGCGTCCAGTTTCCCCTCATAGATTAGGCTTTCGGCGAGTATGCCGACAAAAGACTTATTAGCTGATTGAATAATGTGGCGAACATCTGGCGCACCAGCGCCAAAGTATTCCTCGTACACCACTTCACCCCGATGAAGCACAAGCAAACCATCGGTATAACTTTGTTCAAGCGCATCACCCCAACAAAGTTCCGTTCCGTTCAGCGTTACAATCATCGCGTCATCGAACACCCGCGGCCTTTGAGGCAACTCGCGACAAGGACCTGGCCCACGCCATACCCTCTTCGTTGGCATAAGTTCGTCAATATGGCTCAGACTCCAACGCAGTTGCGGCCACGCGTAAAAAGATTTTTCCGCGAAGCGAATCACTTTATCATGAGGCGGTGGGAAGCCTTTCATCCAGCCCAGCTTGCGAGGGTCGTGAACTTTACTTTTAGGTGGCTTGTTCATTGTCTTAATGCCTTCATCGATAAATACCCTGCCTTATTAACGCCTGTGGACAAGCAAGAAAAGATACCACGCTACATCTCACCCCATTGGGATCAGGCAAACTCATCTTGATAGCTCACGGCAAAACAATAGCGTTGGACGCAACAAGTTCATCCAGATCCCAGCGCGACACCTCTTCGAGAATCGCACCGGCATCGCTACCGGCAATAGATGCCGCGGTTCCAATATGGATTTTTGATCTGGAAAACCACGAACCGGGCCCAGTCGTACGTAATTCACCTATCCCGGCATGCGGTCTAGTAACGATGAGCCCTCTATCCTGATTCGACTTGAGCGACGAGAAATCTTCGATCCATGTGAGTTTGTGAGCAGCACTTTTTCCAGTCGTTAGTTCCAACACTGCATCTTTAAGGTTCCGCGCCAGGCACCATCTTTCGATCGCCGGTTCTAGCGCTTCACCATCGTTCAAACCGACAATTTCCGGGATACTTGAGGTCTCGCTGGCACCTAAAAACAACCAGCCATCTGCACACTGATACAGCCGTTGGAAACCAGAAGCACCTCGCGAGTATGGCCCTGTAGGTTCATCCCATTTTTTTTCCGCATAATCAATTAAGTGTGCAGATTGGAGGGTGCCGGCGGTTCGGGCAAGCGCCGATGTAACGTGTTGCCCCTTGCCTGTCGACGCTTTAACTATTAACGCGAGCACGACACCAAAAGCACCGGCGAACCCTGTTCCATAGTCGTTAACAACCCCATAGGGCCACAGTATCGGCCTGTCGTTGCCACCAAACCTGGTTTGCATACCGGTCAATGCTTGTACCACTTCTTCGTAACCGGGTTGATACTCCCAGGGGCCCTGATCGCCGAAAGCATTCAGTGACACGTAAATAACATTTGGCTTACGCGCCTTGATAGATTCGTAGTCGATCCCCAACTGTTCCACTACGCCACTGCGGTAGTTCTGAACAATGACATCGGCGTCGTCAACAAGCTGCCAAAACACGTCTAAACCGCCCGGCGTTTTCAAATCAATAAGTATGCTGCGTTTTCCGCGATTAATATCATGATGATATAAGACACCACCTCGACTGGGATCATCGATCTTAATGACATCGGCGCCAAGCTCTGCCAGGCTTCTACCGCAGGTAGGACCGGCCAGGATTATGCACAAGTCTAATACCTTGAGACCCGCGAGCGGGAAATCAACATTAACTTGATGATCAACTTGCTTCCTATCAACGGCGTCACGCTGCTCAAGCGCTAACAGTTCAGTCAATATTTTGTCGCGATGTTGATTCGGCGTGGGTGCCGGTGAGGTTATTTCACCGGGCGTTGCAAGTAACTTTACCTGCAAGCCTGGTTGTCTAGAGGGCCCCAACAATGGGTCTTCAATCGTGACCACAAGGTCACTTTGAGTCGCTTGCGGGTGGTCAAGCCACTCCTGCGACGAAAGACAGCGGGCACCAGGAATATCAAGTTCAACAAACAGACCCTCCCAGGCGAATGCTGTGCGGGTTTTAAAAACGTCTGTAAGGGTCTGGATAAGTAAAGCATTGAGCTCAGTTTTTGTTGCGAGGCCACGTTTCGCCAGCCCTTTTTCGATCAGGTCACCGCGATTCACGGCATTCAAAAATGCCTCAGCATGACGAGGAACAGTCGCGACAATGTGCACCCACCGCCCATCAAGGCACTGATATTGGTGGTCAAAACCCGAGAATATCGGTTTGGTGATGGCTCTAAAAGGCGGTCTTGTCATCGCCAAAACTCCCACCGCCTGAAGCATTGCATCGTGTAAAGGCACTTCGACAGACTGCCCTACACCACTTGTGTTTCGCTCAAATATCGCCGTCGTAATGGCAAGAGATGAAATCAGCGCTGCAAAACCCGAAGCAATCATTTCAGAGGTGAACACGGGTTCTCCAATTCGCGTTGATAAATCACGATGCAACATTTGAACCATGTCACGATAATCTGCAATCGGGCGAAATACATCGGTTGCCGCCATGACAATGCCTTCCCAACCCTGAAGGGTTGAACGTGAATCCAAATTCGAGAAACCCGGCATGGCTGAATAAATCAGCGTTGGATTTACTTTCGTCATCGCAACCGCGCCCAGCCCCAGCCGATCCATCACGCCTGGTCTGAAGTTTTCGATGACGATATCTGCCTGCGCTATCAAGCGTTTTGCAATATCAAGATCGGCCGCTGACTTCAAATCCAGATTGATGCTTTGCTTGCCGCGATTCCAGGTCGCATTCGCGTGTGAATCAAAGGTCGGCCCACCGAGCGGATCAACCTTGATCACGGTAGCGCCCTGGTCTGCCAGCAACATCCCGGTTAACGGACCTGCGACGTAATGCCCGAAATCGACTATTCGAATATCTGAGAGCGCGCCCATTGTATTCTCCAAAGTTACATTTTATATCAATTCACGGAATGGCAGCGCAATGCTTGCCAGCACCTGAACAGGTCGCTGCATAATGGCCTCGGCGGTCGTAGCCTCACCTTCTGACACGACAATCTGCAGTTTCATGCTAACCATGGTCAGTTTTATACACATAACTTGCGAGTAATGTTAGACACTCATGACCCCTTACTACGATTAGCCCATGATCAGGCGACAGATATGTTCTCGAGGGCTCTCGAAAATTACCGCTTCCGATCAGTCGTCCAACGGCCAGCACATGACTTTTCGCCCTGGCTGTTTCAGACCGAAGAACAAACCAGCGACTTTTAGTTTTATGATGTCCCCTAACAATTCGTCGCTAAGAGACCTGTCAACTTGCAAACCCTGAAACTGGATAACACCGCGCTGTCTGCAATCTATTCGCCGGCTGGTAATGCCAGCGCCCTGCTCGTATTAGCTCATGGCGCCGGCGCGAATTTTGAGCACGACCATATGAGCGCATTGTCGTCGGCTCTGAATAATGTGGGTATCAGCACGCTGCGGTTCAATTTCCCTTTTATGGAGGAAGGTAAACGGCGAGTAGACAAACCTGATGTGTGCATCGCCACCATCGCTCAGGCAGTTGCGACGGCTAACCGGCTCTGCCCAAAGGCGAAACTGTTTATTGGTGGACATTCATTTGGTGGG
>JABJED010000239.1 GCA_018665025.1 Gammaproteobacteria bacterium | reverse complement strand
GCAGGGATTCAACAAAGTGCCTGGATCGAATGACCTGATGCCTAATGGAATAGCGGTGAGTGGTGATAACACCAAGATTTATGTGAATATTTATTTTGGCGATAAAACCATCAAGATTGACCGTAGCAGCGGCAAGAGAGAGGGTGAATTTACGGTACAACAGCCTGACAATATTACGGTCGATGATGAGGGAAATTTGTGGGTGGCATCCCACAAAAATGACCCGATTGGCCAGACCTGTGCACTGGTCACGGAAGGTCCCTGCCTGCTACCTTACGAGGTGATCAAGGCTGATCCAGAGACCATGCAGGCCGAAGTATTCCTTTCGCAGAATGGTGCACCAATGGGATATGCCACGGTTGCGCTCAAGGTCGGTGACCGGGTCTTTATGGGTTCGGCGCATGGCGACAGGGTGGTGAGTTCACCAGCGTATTGAAGGCATTATAAGACTGCAATCCTGGGGAACTTCTGATTAAAGCCTTTTTCCGCGATGGCTGCGTTGAACCCGTACTCGAAACCTCGCGAAATTAAGACCATTCGCGATTTTCTGCGTGCGGGTTCGCGTTGTCCTCACAAAGAAATGCAGTTAATCAGATGTTCCCTAGATGTAATGTCATCGTTAGCTTCAAAATGGCACTCACATTAACCCGATTATCGCCAGGGTTATGGTAAGTGCTGTAAAGAGATCCTGTTCAGACCATCTGAAATACCTGATTAGATAATAAAGGCAGAATCAGTGTAAAAAGGGACAGGAATTATGATGAGACCGCTCTTTGTAGCCCCAGTTGTAACCCCCCAATAGTCCTTATTTGCGGATTATTTCATTCGGCTGTTGGAAGCCAGTAGCTTGCGGCATTTAGCGACGAGGTTCACGGCCCGACGAGCCTGGCGCATCGTCCAGCTTTGAGTGTGGATATCCAGCTCAGACATTAATCCTTCGATGTCGCTGTAAAGGCGTTTAATGTGTTGATCGCGCCGGTGTAGCAACCGTTGGACTTCGTTTAACTTTGCCGCTGTTAGAACTTCTCCGGCTAAAATGTCAGAAGGCAGGTGTCGCTCCACGTACACCGTCGAGTGCCGAGGTGCGGTTTCGGCAACCGGCCTGTCCAGGGTGTAATAATAGAGCGCAAATGACTTGCGAGAAGCATCTGCTGAAGCATTGATTCGTCTGAATCCATGCCAGGAGTGTTCGGTTGTAACGAACATGACCAACCTGTTGAGGAGAGGCGTGATAGTCCTGCTAGGGCGACCGTCTTTATCCGGGTCTGCATATAACTCCAGTAACCCTCCCCAGTCGTCTCTCCATTTCTCATTAAGGAATAGTATTAGGTTTAAGCGACGGTGATGGTTGGTAACGGGGTGATAATTAAAATCTATATGGGGGTCGAGGTCTTGTCCCCCACGATTCTCGTGAGTACCGCCGCCATAATAAAGCGGATCATAAATCAGCTCGTCAATGCCGGTGATATTGCTAATGACGTTAAGAAACTCCTCATTCTGGACAAGGGCATCAAGGCGGCAATAATCATCGCCAAGTGTCCTCACCGCCTCGTGGACGCATTTTTGGCCTGGTTTGCCGCTTTCATCGCTGGCCTTGGCGTCGTCGAACGCCGGGAAGCTTGCCGCTAGTGACTGGACAAACTGCGGATCAAAAAAATCGTCAATAATGAGATGTTGGAAGGGCAACGCATTAATAAACTGCCGATGTAGTTCATCGATGCTCCCCGTCACTATGGGATTGATCAAGCCGTTTGGAAAAATTTGCTGAGTCGTTTTAGCTGGGGTACTCATGACGTCATCCTAGCGCACCAGACGCTGCTACTTCCACCGTCGTGACCTGGTCGAAACATGGAGGGTGAAGCAGCGCGGCGATTTAGCAGAGCGACACAGGATGGTTGGCAAGTGTGGCTTGTCGATTTTTATGCGACGGCTATGCGGTGGCTATGCTTGTGTCCGTGCTCCCTTGCCACTCATCGAAACCAGGTGTCTGTACGAAAGACTAAACGGTTGACCGGCGATGGCTGATTATCGTTGCTGCAGCTTACTTAGGTCAGCGCATACAGCGAGAAGTTACTTGGCATTTTGTGCGGAAAATGGTTAATTCAGGCTGTAATCCACGGGTGGTTGTGAAACGTGATGCAAACTGCTCGATGTAAAAGTTGACTGTTCATGGTTTTTCCTCGGGAGTACTCATGTTTCGGCTAGAATTGCCCGAATATCAGTGTAAAAAAGGACAGGAATTAGTATGAAGCCACTCATTGTATACGGCGTACCTTTCTCACAACCCGTAAGAGCTGTTTTATGGCTGCTCTTGCTGAAGCGCATGCCATTCGAACTGGTACTAACCAATCCGGGGTCTAAAGGAGACACGGGTAGCCGTAATCCTGCGTACCTTGCCAAGAATCCGAGCGGCACGATTCCGTGTATAGAGGAACCGGAGTCAGGGTTCACGCTGGGCGAAGCGCACGCGATCATGACTTACCTGGCTCGAACGAATGGCTGGACTGATGTTTATCCAGATGACGAAAGAGTCAGG
>JABJED010000238.1 GCA_018665025.1 Gammaproteobacteria bacterium | reverse complement strand
GATGATGACAGCCTTGAGCTTGGCGATGATGACAGCCTTGAGCTTGGCGATGATGACAGCCTTGAGCTTGGCGATGATGACAGCCTTGAGCTTGGCGATGATGACAGCCTTGAGCCTGGCGATGATGACAGCCTTGAGCTTGTTGATGATGATGCTATCGAATTGGACCTTGACGATGACGATGCGTTAGACCTGGACCTAGACGATGATGGCAGCCTTGAGCCTGGCGATGATGACAGCCCTGAGCCTGGCGATGATGACAGCCTTGAGCTTGGCGATGATGACAGCCCTGAGCTTGGCGATGATGACAGCCTTGAGCTTGGCGATGATGACAGCCTTGAGCTTGGCGATGATGACGCTATCGAATTGGATCTCGATGACGACGAAGAGTTTGACCTCGGTGATTTCGATGATGACGATGAGTTGAACCTTGACGAAGATGCATCATCCAAACTTGATCTTGCCAGGGCCTACATCGAGATGGGTGACAACGACGGCGCGAAGCCTTTGCTGCAAGAGGTTCTCGAAGAAGGTGATGACGTGCAGGTCAATGAGGCCAATGAACTTCTGGGTAACATATCCGGTAAAGCCTGAGTAACCAGTGCCACGGACAGCATTAATCGTCGCCTACAACGGCCAGTCATTCCATGGCTGGCAATACCAAAGCGAAAAAATACCCACGGTTCAACGTGATCTTATTCGTGCGCTATCGCTGGTTGCTGATCGCGATGTTGTCGTTCACTGCGCGGGCAGAACCGATACCGGGGTCCATGCCACCAAGCAGGTTGTACATTTCGACTGCGCCGTTGATCGGCCAAACAAAGCATGGGTGATGGGTGTCAACGCACATCTGGGTGATGATGTTTCAGTCGAGTGGGCTGGTCAGGTTGCAGATGACTTCGACGCAAGACGAACGGCCAATGCCAGGCACTATTTATACCTCGTTCACAACAATCGAATCCGTTCAGCCCTGATGCCAGAATACCTGACCCGCGAACGCCGGGTGCTGGACGAAAAAGCCATGGATGACGCGGCCCAATCGTTTGTTGGTGAGGCTGACTTCAGTTCTTTTCGGGCTGCGAACTGCCAGTCGAACTCTCCGATGCGCAACGTTATGAGTGTGGGAGTGAAACGGTATAACGATATTGTCGCCATAGATATCAAGGCAAACGCATTTCTTCACCATATGGTCAGGAATATAGTTGGGACACTTCTTGATGTCGGATCTGGAGAAAAACCCGTCACCTGGATTGCCGAACTGATGTCGAAGAAGGACAGGACCCTCGCTGGAATGACAGCACCGCCCAATGGATTGTTTCTTGTGGACGTTGATTACCCGGCAGGCGCGGGTATCCCCGGAAGTCCCAGATTGCCCCATTTCCTTCAATTCATTGCTTTATCCGGTGTTCGGTCAGGTGATCAAAGGAAGGGTTAGTCGAGTTGGCGTGGTTTTGCTAAACTCGCCGCCTTCGCAGGACAGGCAGTATTCAGGGTGACTCGGACTCGTATCAAAATTTGTGGAATCACTAATCACGAGGATGCTGCTAATGCAGTGGCTTGTGGCGCTGATGCGCTCGGGTTTAATTTCTTTAAAGGAAGTACGAGATATATTTCACCCGGGAAAGCCGCCGAGATTTGTGCACAGGTTCCCGCATTTGTTGCCACGGTTGGGCTATTTGTGAATGAACCATTAGCCGATGTTAATCGTATCATTGGAAGTTTGCGGCTAGGTCTCGTGCAGTTTCACGGCGATGAAACGCCTGAATATTGTGATTCAGTGGGGCATCTGTATATGAAGGCGTTAAGGGCGACGAACCGGGACCAGATAGAGGTAGAAGCGCAGTCCTTTCAAACGGCTCAGGCCATACTCGTGGATACGGCAACCGATGGCCAGTTCGGTGGAACGGGCAAAACATTTGACTGGCGTATGTTGCCAGACTTGGCTAAGCCTGTAGTTCTAGCGGGCGGTCTGGATGCAACTAATGTCGGAGCTGCCATAGCGGCCACCCATCCATATGCCGTCGATGTCAGCGGCGGTGTTGAGCGGTCCAGGGGAGTAAAGGATGTTGCGAAAATGAAAAAATTTGTTGAGGCGGTCCAATCCGCTGACAGGAGTAATAATGAGTAATGTAGACGGACACAATGAAAGTTTGTTTGCCTACCCTGATGAGTCGGGTCACTTTGGCCAGTTTGGCGGCAAGTTTGTGTCGGAAACACTGATGGCTGCGCTACAAGAGTTGGAATCTGAGTACTATCGGTTACGGAAGGACACGACTTTTCAGGAAGAACTTCAGCGAGACCTGTCTGAATATGTAGGGCGCGCTTCGCCGCTGTATTTTGCGCAACGGCTAACGACGCAAGCAGGAGGTGCAAAGATCTATCTGAAAAGAGAGGATCTGAATCACACCGGTGCACACAAGATTAACAACTGTATTGGCCAGGCGCTGCTCGCTAAGTACATGGGAAAGCCCAGGATTATTGCTGAGACAGGCGCAGGGCAGCATGGGGTTGCGTCAGCAACGGTCGCGGCCCGGTTTGGCCTTGAATGCCAAGTCTATATGGGTAGCGAAGATATTAAACGGCAGAGTCTTAACGTTTATCGAATGAAGTTATTGGGTGCAGAAGTGGTACCCGTGCATTCAGGTTCAAAGACTCTGAAGGACGCCTTGAATGAAGCGATGCGGGATTGGGTGACTAATGTCGACAATACGCACTACATTATCGGTACGGTTGCCGGCCCTCACCCTTACCCGATGCTGGTGCGTAATTTCCAGGCGGTAATAGGTGAAGAGACAAAAAGGCAGTTTGCAGAGCAGCATGGCGGATTGCCGAATGCCATTGTTGCCTGTGTTGGCGGCGGCTCTAATGCGATGGGAATCTTCTATCCGTTTCTCGAGGACCGGGAAGTCAGGTTGGTTGGTGTTGAAGCCGCGGGTTACGGGCTGGCGAGCGGCAAACATGCAGCGGCCCTGAATGAAGGAGTTGTTGGTGTTCTTCACGGCAACCGAACCTACCTTATGGGCGATGCCAACGGCCAGATTATTGAGACACACAGTATTTCGGCGGGGCTCGACTACCCTGGTGTTGGGCCTGAACACGCATTTTTAAAAGATATTAAACGGGCCGAGTACGTTGCCATAGATGACGAGGAAGCGCTTGACGCATTCAGAGCACTGAACAAACTTGAAGGGATCTTGCCAGCGCTGGAATCTTCGCATGCGGTGGCTTATGGCTTGAAGCTTGCGAGTAAGATGAGCCCGGATGAAAGTATCGTGATCAATCTATCGGGTCGCGGGGACAAAGACATTCCAACCGTGGCCAAGCTGGACGGTATCTCAATTGACTAGAAGTGGTGATAAGTAACATGGGTATGCTGTCTGAACGGCTCAAATCGTTAGCGTCCAACAACAAAAAAGCACTGGTCGCTTATATCGTTGCGGGTGATCCGGAACCGGGAGTCACTGTTCCGCTAATGCACAGGTTGGTAGAAAGCGGGGTCGACGTTATTGAATTGGGTGTTCCTTTTTCCGACCCGGAAGCGGAAGGTCCAGTCATTCAGTTGGCACATGAGCGCGCGTTGGCCCATAACGTTTCCCTGGGTAACTGTCTGGAGATGGCGGCAGAATTTCGTCAATCTGACAAGGTGACGCCAATTGTGCTGATGGGTTACCTGAATCCTGTTGAGACAATGGGATATGAAAATTTCGCAGCCAAAGCCGCGAGAGCAGGGGTCAACGGTACGATTATTGTTAACCTGCCGCCAGAAGAGGCGGTCGATATGTCCGCGATTCTGGAAGCGAACGACATTGAACCGGTCTATTTATTAGCGCCCACAACGACCGATGAAAGAGCACGGATGATTTGCCAGGCATCGAAGGGGTTCGTTTATTACGTCTCGTTGAAGGGTACGACGGGTGCGGGGAACCTGGACATCGATGATGTTTCTGAAAAGATGGATCGATTTAAAAAGCTTAGCCAGCTACCCATCATGGTAGGTTTCGGCGTAAAGGATGGCCCAGGTGCGAGGGCAGTAGCGCAGGTAGCTGATGGCGCTGTGGTAGGTTCTGCTATCGTTAAATTGATGGCAGAGCACAAAGGTGACCTTCAGAAATTGAATGACGAAGTAGGCCAGTTTGTTAGTGAACTCCGGGCAGCCATTGACTGACCAGACGCTATCCCTCGACCACTGGCTTTCGTACATCCAGGAAGTGCACCCGGTGGGTTGGGACCTTGGATTAGACCGGGTCAGCGAAGTCGGGCGTCGACTAAATCTTCTGCACCCGGCTGCCACGACTATTCTGGTGGCTGGGACGAATGGAAAGGGCTCAACCTGCGAATACCTCGAGCGCTTTGCCATGGCAAATGGGCTAAGCGTCGGCAAATCAACCTCACCACATATACACCAGTTCAACGAGCGAATTGCGATTGATGGGGTGCCGGTTCCAGATCAGTCCATTGTTCGCGCCTTTCAGGAAATCGAGTCAGCCAGAAAAGAAATCACCTTGACCTATTTTGAGTTTGCGACACTCGCTTCCTTATTCCTGTTCTGCGAGCAAAAAGTCGATGTCGCGATTTTGGAAGTCGGCCTGGGCGGTCGACTGGATGCGATGAACATCGTCGACCCGGACCTGACAATCATCACCCACATTTCCCTGGATCACCAGGACTGGCTTGGTAACACCAGGGCGGAGATAGCGCGAGAAAAGGCCGGCATTATGCGTGCGGGTGTTAGTTGTATAGTGGCGGATCGAGACCCTCCCGAATCTGTTTATGAGTATGCCTTAGAGATAGGCGCGTCACTCTACATTATTGGTCGTGATTTCGAATCGTTAGAAGATATTGACACCGTTTTGCCTCGAGACAGTTTCGACGCGGCACAGCAGGCGTCAAAGATGCTGGGATGGGATGTTTCTGGTTCGCAGGAAATCGGGGTAACCACTCGCCTGACAGGACGTAGAACCGTTATGGAAGATAAGTGTGAGGTTTTGCTCGATGTTGCGCACAACCCGGCTGCAGCTGCTAGTCTTGCAGAGCATCTGCGCGCGCACTGGGGTGGAAGGGATATTCATGCTGTGATTGGTATGTATAAAGACAAAGATATTGAATCAGTCTCAGGGATACTTATGCCGCTATTCAAGACCTGTCACCTGACGAGCCTGGATGATCCTCGTGGTGAGGATGCAGATCGGCTTTTGGGCCGTTTATCAGTCAAACCCGCCGGAAATGTAGTGACCTATGTTAACATCAAAGACGCGTTAGATGGCGCGAGGAAAGAGGCCAGCCCAGCTGACCTGATTTTGGTCTGCGGCTCTTTCCCCGTTGTATCCGGCGTATTGCAACTGTTGAATCAGACAGCATTAACGAAGAACTAAAACAGGGATCGGGACCGCTCGTCACGTGGACGCAAAACTAAAACAACGCCTGACCGGTGCCGTTATCCTTACTTCGCTCGCGATTATTCTGCTGCCGTTGTTGCTCGACGGTACCGAAGAAGACCGAGCTCGTATCGCTACCGATATTCCTGCGCCACCTAAAATAGATCTCGAGGACATCACGGTTCAAGACGTCATGCGGAAGATTGAGCAGATGGAAAAAGCCAGCGAAGCGCGCTTGCCCAAAGAAGTCGTAGACGAAACGGATTATGAAGCTGAGCCTGATCATATACTTGATAAAAACCAGCTGCCTGTCAATTGGAGTCTGCAGCTCGGTAGCTTTCAAAAGGAAGACAATGCCACCCGACTGCGTGCGCAGCTCAGGGACCAGAACTATAGGTCATACATACTTCATGCGAACACGAATGACGGCGAAATTTACCGTGTGTTTGTTGGTCCCTCCAGTAGCAAGGAAACACTGGTGGAAATGAACCAGGAAATTGAATCAAAGTTGAAACTGAAAGGCCGTATCGTACGTTACAGGATTGAAGACGACCGGGAACAGCTGGGAGGATGACGTTGGCAACTATTGACTGGGTGATTGTCGGGGTGCTGGGGGTATCTACGCTGATCAGCATCCGTCGCGGATTTGTTAAGGAGGCGCTGTCACTTATTACCTGGATTGCTGCTGTTTTAATAGCACGTCTGTTTGCTGGTCAGTTTACGGTAGTGCTTGAGCCCTATATTGAAACTGATTCCCTGCGGTTAGGTACATCTTACCTGGTTCTTTTCATTGCCACGTTAATGGTAGGGGGAATGGTTAACTACCTGATTGGCGAGTTTGTCAGAATGACGGGGCTTAGTGGTTTGGACAGGTTGCTTGGAACGATTTTCGGGTTTGCCCGGGGCGGCGTTATCGTCCTGGTAATTGTCGCACTGATGCATTATGTCTTGCCAGTAGAAGAGGATGATTGGTACCAGCAGTCTCAGTTCATACCCCGGATAGTCACCGTCATTGAAGAGTTTGGTCCGATTTTATGGGAACAGGGTGAAGGGTTCTTGGATAAGAATCATGAGTTAAGGCCCGATAGCAGTGCGGAACCAGTGTTAACCAGCAGTCCTGAACAGGTGGGAGCCTGAAGGAGGCACCATGTGCGGCATAGCAGGAATGGTAGGTAAGGGTGATGTAAGCCACGAGCTCTACGATGCGCTTACACTTCTTCAGCATCGAGGCCAGGATGCGGCCGGAATGGTTACCTGTGATGGTGATCGGCTCAATCTTCGAAAACGGAATGGCCTGGTACGGGATGTATTCCGGCAAGATCATATGGACCGTCTCAAAGGCAACATGGGGATAGCCCATGTGCGGTATCCCACTGCGGGGACGTCCAGTTCCGCTGAAGCGCAACCTATGTACGTAAATTCTCCATTTGGTATCTGTCTTGCCCACAACGGCAACCTGACTAACGCCAACGAATTGAATGAAGATCTTTTCCGGTCGGATCGAAGACATATCAATACCAATTCGGATTCGGAGGTTTTACTCAACGTCTTTGCGCACGAACTTCAGGCTGTGTCGTCGCTTAGAACGTCTCCGGATGAAATTTTTCAGGCTATCAGTCGTGTCCATCAAAGGGCTGTTGGCGCCTATTCGGTTGTTTCCCTGATCACAGGTTACGGCATTGTTGGATTTCGGGATCCCTTTGGCATACGGCCCCTGGTTTACGGCAAGCGTGAGTCAGCAAAGGGTGTCGAGTACATGATTGCATCTGAATCTGTGGCTTTGAGTGTTCTGGGCTTCGAGCTGGTGGCTGATGTTAAGCCAGGAGAGGCGGTCTATATCGAATCCGATGGGCACATTCATACCCGGCAATGCACGCCAGCCGTGGTATATAGTCCCTGTATATTTGAGTATGTTTACCTGGCTCGCCCCGACTCGGTTATAGACGAAATTTCGGTATACAAGGCCCGCCTTAAGATGGGAGAGAAACTCGCGGATAAAATTCTCAGGCTGTATCCGGACAATGATATTGATGTTGTTATCCCAATACCGGATACCAGCTGTACCGCCGCCCTGCCGATGGCCCATAGGCTAGAGGTAAAATATCGGGAAGGCCTTGTAAAGAACCGCTACATAGGGCGAACGTTTATCATGCCGGGCCAGGCGGAACGAAAGAAATCAGTTCGCCGTAAATTAAGCCCGATCCAACTTGAATTCCGTGGCAAGAACGTCCTGTTAGTGGATGATTCTATTGTGAGGGGAACCACGTCTAAACAGATAGTTCAGATGGCGAGAGAGGCGGGCGCGAACAGGGTGTATCTGGCTTCTGCTGCACCGCCGGTTCGCTATCCCAATGTCTATGGCATTGATATGCCCTCGGCTACTGAGTTTGTTGCACATGGCCATACCGTGGAAGAAATAGCGGAATATATGGGTGTTGATTGGCTGGTCTACCAGGATTTGGAAGATCTGGTTGAATGTGCTGCGGGTATTAATTCTTCGATTGATCGCTTTGATTGTTCAATTTTTGATGGCCAGTATGTGACAGGTAATGTGGGCGATGAGTATTTCGACAGGATTGAGTCGTTACGAAATGACTCTGCGAAAGCTCAGGACCCCGGTAATGCCGAAGTAATCGAGCTGCACAATCAAGGTTAATAATGCGTAGTGTCATACAGGAAACTGTCGATCTTGTCGGCCAGGTAGTGCTTGGGAAAGAGCAGCAGATAAAGTTGGCAGTTGCGTGCCTGCTGTCTGAAGGTCACCTGCTGATTGAGGATATGCCGGGTATGGGGAAAACCACCCTGGCTCATGCGCTAGGAAAGGTATTCAACCTTTCTTACAACCGCATCCAGTTCACGAGCGACATTTTGCCGGCTGATATTATCGGTGCGCCGGTGTTCGATAAGGAGAGTGGCCAGTTTGTGTTTCACGAGGGACCAATCTTTAACCAGTTGATTCTCGCGGATGAAATTAATAGAACAACCCCAAAGAGCCAGAGTGCTCTGCTTGAAGCCATGGAAGAAAGGCAGGTCACCGTTGACGGGGACTCGATGCCACTTCCCGAGCCTTTCTTTGTGATTGCTACCCAGAACCCAAGCAACCAGGCTGGCACGTTTCCGCTGCCCGAATCCCAGCTTGATCGATTTCTGATGAGAATTGAGTTGGGTTACCCCGATCCCATCGCAGAAAGAATATTACTTCAGGGACAGGATAGAAGGGTAGTGTTAGCAACGCTCGGAAACACAATCAATCTGCTGAAACTGCGCGAACTGCAGGCACACTGCAAAACGGTAAAGGTTTCGGAGGCTCTGCTGGACTATATTCAAAGAATCATCGCCTACACCAGGGAAACGTCGGAATTGACGCATGGGTTGTCTCCGCGAGGAGGGATGGCACTCCTGTCCAGTGCCAAGAGCTGGGCTTTCATTGACGACAGGAACTATGTAGTACCTGAAGACGTCCAGGCCGTTCTGCCGTCGGTCGTCGAGCACAGGCTCAGGGAGTCCTCAGACTCTACAGATCATGTTGGGTCAGCACTCGCGCAACGATTGCTGGCGAATGTAGATGTGGTTGGCTGAGGGCAATATGCCGGCAGCCACAAAGAAAGACGGCAGACTCGGTGTCTTCTTTAATGAGGCGAAACGCTCCGAAAGATTTAACCGCTGGTTGAGCGCTCGAATGCCTCCTGCGAATTCAGTCACCCTGGATCAGCGAAAAATATTCATTCTACCGACCAGGCAGGGTATGTACTTTGCCTTACTGGTCTGTGCCATGGTGATTGCAGGCATCAACTACCAAAACTCATTGATTTTCGCGCTGGCCTTTCTTCTGGTGAGCCTGTTTATGGTGGGTATGCTGCACACTTACCGCAACCTGTCCGGGCTGACATTGGTGGCGGGCAGCACACGTTCGGCCTTCGCCGGCGAGGAAGCCGAATTCACGACCGTGCTTAAGCGACTGGGTGATCGAACCTATGAATCGCTACAAGTGGGCTGGAATCGTGAATTATTATCCCGGGCTGAGCTGGTGCAGGATACGGAAGTTCGGATTCGTTCTTTTGTTTATGCTGAAAAAAGAGGCAGGTTCAACCCCGGACGAATTATGGTTCAAACTTTCTATCCATTGGGACTGTTTAGGTCCTGGTCATGGGTTGATCTGGATATGTCCACTATTGTTTACCCCAGGCCAATTGCCGGTGGTGAACTACCCAGTGCCGTGACCACCAGTGACAAGGAGGGCGAACTGGTTCTTCGTGATGGTGCGGAAGACTTCTACGGATTGCGTGAATACCAGCCGGGCGACTCAACCCGCCATATTGCATGGAAGACATACGCTCGTTCCGAGACTTTAATGACCAAACAATATGCTGCCTATGCAGATAGGCGAGTGTGGCTGGAATGGGATTACTTCGCGGGAACGGATAAGGAGCGCAGACTCTCGCACCTTTGTTACTGGGTGCTTGCACTGAACAGAACTAATGATGAGTACGGGTTGCGCCTTCCAGGGGTCGAGATTGAACCCGGAAGGGGTGAGCCTCACAGGGATCGCGTCCTGCGTGCGCTCGCACTGTGTGATGCCGACTGATGGACTGGATACCACGAAATGTCCTTATCCTGCTGCTGGTTGCACTGGCCCTGGTGATATTGCCGCATGTGGTCCGATTACCTGTCTGGATTACCCTGCTCTGCATTTCTTGCTGTGCCTGGAGGATCATGGTTTTCCGAGGGCACTGGTCGTACCCGAGAAAATGGGTGAAGGCGTTGTTTGTCTTTGGTGGGTTCCTGAGTGTCGGGTTTGGCTACGGTACCTTGCTTGGCCTAGAACCGTGGATCGCGGCGCTGATTTTGGCTTTTGTGCTAAAACTTCTTGAGATGCACCAGCATCGTGATGCTCATACTGTGATCGTACTTGCTTACTTCGTCGCGTTGACAGAATTCCTGTTCGAACAATCCATTCCTTACATGCTTTATATTTATGCGTGTATTACGGTGATCACTGCTGCGTTGATTGGACTGAATCAGGAAGCGGCTAATGTCTCCCTGCAGCAGGCCATGAAAAAAGCTTCAGTCATGCTGTTACAGGCCATGCCGTTAATGCTGGTGTTGTTTGTTCTGTTTCCAAGGATTGCACCGCTCTGGACCGTGCCCCTTCAAACCAATATCGCCAGAACCGGTGTTACCGACAGATTAGCGCCGGGTAATATCGCGCAGCTGGTCCAGTCCGATGAGTTAGCCTTCCGAGCGACATTCGAAGGACCTGTACCTTCCTCCAGGCAGCTCTATTGGCGAGGGATCGTGCTGTCTTACTTTGATCACGAGGACCAGGCATGGACCCAGCAACGCCCGGGTGTTTATGGCCCAACATTGCAAAGCAAAGACGGTGAAGTGCCCTGGAAGGACAATATGGAATACCTTGGCGACGAGGTGAAATACAGTATTGTGATGGAACCCACGAACCAGAACTGGGTATTTTCGCTCACGTTACCAAAAGCGGAAGGCGCCGGTCGCATGGGTTTGGTGCGTGATTTTCGTTTCTATTCGCTCCAGAAAATCAACGCGAAGTTTCGTTATGAGCTGACGTCTTATCTCGATAATCGAATGGATATCACACTATCTGACTTCTGGCGTTATCGATACACATTGCTGCCAGACGATGACAATCCGAAAACGTCGGAGCTTGCTGGATCTCTTCGGGCGAGCAGTGATACACCCGAAGAGTACATGTCGAATGTAATGCTTTATTACGCAACCGAAGGGTTCGTATACACCCTGCGACCACCGACCCTGGACGGCGATACTATTGATGAGTTTCTGTTCAACTCCAGGCGTGGATTCTGCGAGCATTTTGCGAGCAGTTTTGTGTACCTGATGCGAGCCGGGGGTGTACCTGCTCGAATCGTCGTCGGCTATCAGGGTGGTGAATACAATCGTCGCGGTAACTATGTGGCTGTCCACCAGTTTGATGCACATGCCTGGTCAGAAGTCTGGCTAGAGGGGCGGGGGTGGGTAAGAGTCGATCCGACTTCTGTCGTATCACCGGAGCGGATTGAAAGTGGACTTGAGTCCGCGGTGGAAGGCGAATTCCTGTCTGATATCGGGTTGTCTCTGATGAAGTTCAGGTCCAGTCTCATTATCACCGAGCTCAGGTTACAGTTAAGTGCGCTTAACCATTACTGGGATGCCTGGGTGGTGGGTTACTCACCTTCAGTCCAGATGTCGATGCTTAATCGTTACCTCGGAGAGCTGAACCGGCAGACCCTGGGTATGATTCTGGTATCAGTGTTTTTCGGCATGCTGGGCTTTACTGCGTTACTACTGCTGCTACGAAGAAGCCAGCACAAACTTGCCCCCGCTGATCGGGAGTACCTAAAGTTTTGTCGGTACCTTGCTAACCAGGGGCTCGCAAGATCAATGGGTGAGGGCCCAATCAGTTACGCAAGGCGCGTCGTCACCCTCAGGCCCGAGCTGGCGACATCGGTTGATGCGGTAACAGATGCTTACATCCGAGCGAACTTTATCGACGACCGTCCCGAGGATGTAGACACCCTCAGGAAAGCCGTGCGAAGAGTAAGGCTTAGCGTACTGGCGGGCGCCTAAGTTGCCGCGACGATGTTAATTGCGGGAATGATTGCCTGGTCAGCCGAGTTCTGGAACGATTCAATCTGGTGGAAGTTCAGGTAGCGATAGATATCATCAGCCATTGTATCGAGGTCCTTCATGTATGCCAGATACTCCTCTACAGACGGGAGCTTACCGAGAATGCTTGAAATAGCAGCCAGCTCAGCAGAGGCCAGGTAAACATCTGCTCCATCACCGAGCCGGTTGGGGAAGTTTCTGGTGGAAGTTGACACACAGGTGGAGTTTGGCGCTATTCGAGCCTGGTTCCCCATGCACAGTGAGCATCCGGGCATCTCGGTTCTGGCACCCGCCTGGGCGAAGACGTTGTAAACGCCTTCCTCCATTAGCTGATGCTCATCCATCTTGGTGGGTGGAGATATCCAGAGTCTTGTCGGAATGGAGCTGGCGTTACTCAGCAATTGTGCCGCCGCGCGAAAGTGTCCGATATTGGTCATACACGAACCGATGAACACTTCATCAATTTTTGTACCAGTTACTTCGGATAGTGGCTTCACATCATCCGGGTCATTGGGGCACGCGAGCAGCGGCTCCTTGATTTCGTTCAAGTCGATTTCGATGATTTCTGCGTATTCGGCGTTGGCATCGGGTTCCATGAGAACAGGGTTAGCTAACCAGACTTCCATGGATTCAATTCTTCGGCCGATGGTTCGTGCATCACCATAACCCTCTGTAATCATCCATTTTAGCAGGGTGATGTTCGAGCTGATGTACTCGATAATCGGTTCCTTGCTCAGCCTGATCGTGCAGCCTCCGGCGGACCTTTCTGCGGATGCGTCACTGATCTCAAAGGCTTGTTCTACCTTGAGGTCAGGAAGGCCTTCAATCTCAAGAATGCGACCAGAGAAAACGTTCTTCTTGCCTTCTTTGGCAACGGTCAGCAGTCCTCTCTGGATAGCTGCATAAGGAATGGCGTTTACCAGGTCCCTGAGGGTAATTCCTGGCTGCATCTCTCCCTTGAATCGCACGAGCACGGACTCTGGCATGTCGAGCGGCATCACACCAATAGCCGAAGCGAATGCAACCAGGCCAGAACCGGCGGGGAAACTGATACCCATCGGGAATCTTGTATGTGAGTCTCCGCCGGTCCCAACAGTGTCGGGCAGTAGCATTCGGTTCAGCCAGGAGTGGATAATGCCGTCACCAGGTCGCAGCGCAACACCGCCCCGTGTCTGGATAAAATCAGGCAGGGAGTGTTGGGTATCAATATCAACCGGCTTTGGATAAGCCGCCGTGTGACAGAATGACTGCATGACAAGGTCGGCAGAAAACCCGAGGCAGGCCAGTTCTTTCAGCTCATCTCGTGTCATGGGTCCGGTTGTGTCCTGAGAGCCGACGGTGGTCATGCGAGGCTCGCAATAGGTACCGGGGCGCACGCCTTCAACATTGCAGGCTTTGCCGACGATCTT
>JABJED010000237.1 GCA_018665025.1 Gammaproteobacteria bacterium | reverse complement strand
TTGTGAAGTCGACCTTAAAACTTGATGACCAGATCCGTCATATTGCTGAAAAATTTGTTGATAAGGACCACGCACTGTTCCTGGGACGCGGCAGCCATTATCCCATTGCGCTTGAAGGGGCGCTGAAGCTGAAAGAGATCTCCTATATACATGCAGAGGGTTACCCCGCTGGCGAGTTGAAGCATGGCCCGCTCGCCCTGGTTGATGATGATATGCCGGTGGTCGCAGTAGCACCGGGGGATGAACTGATCGAGAAACTCAAATCAAACCTTGAAGAGGTCCGGGCCAGGGGTGCTGAGCTTGTTGTATTTGCAGACGAACATGTCACCATGAGGGAGGCTGAACGCGTCACGGTACTAAAAGTTCCTTCTTGCTCCGCATTGATATCTCCCATCGTTTACACAATCCCTGTGCAACTATTGGCCTATCATGTTGCAGTTTATAAAGGCACGGACGTTGACCAGCCACGAAACCTGGCCAAGTCGGTGACTGTCGAATAACCATGGATGTCTCCCATCTACTGGATTCTCTGAATGAACGACAACGCGAGGCTGTCGCTGCACCTCGTGGTAGTTCCCTGATTCTTGCGGGCGCAGGTAGTGGCAAAACACGTGTGCTGATCCATAGAATCGCCTGGCTGATCCAGAGAGAAGAGCTGTCTCCATACAGTATTCTTGCCGTTACCTTTACCAACAAGGCGGCGGCAGAAATGCGAGGCAGACTCGAACAACTGCTCGCCATTCCAGCAAGAGGCATGTGGGTAGGGACCTTTCATGGCATTGCGCACCGCTTGTTAAGAGCCCATCACCGCGAGGCAGGCCTGCCTCAAAATTTCCAGATACTGGATGCTGATGACCAGCTTCGCCTGGTCAAACGGGTGATGATCAGTCTTGATGTCGATGAGAAGAAGTGGCCTGCCAGGCAAGCCCTATGGTGGATCAATGGCCAGAAAGATGAAGGGCTTCGACCCTCCAGTATTGAGGATTATGGTGACCTATACCTGAAAACCCATCTGGGAATCTACCGGGCGTATGAAGAGGCCTGCCGGCGCGGTGGCATGGTCGACTTTGCGGAACTTTTGCTGCGAGCCCATGAACTCTGGCTTAAAAACCCAGTGGTCCTGAAGCACTACCAGGATCGCTTCGCTGCCCTGCTGGTTGACGAGTTCCAGGATACCAACACCATTCAATATGCCTGGCTCCGGGTTCTTGCTGGTAACAGAGATAACCTGATGGTCGTGGGTGATGATGACCAGTCTATTTACGGTTGGCGGGGTGCGAAAATTGAGAACATCCAGCAGTTCACTAAAGATTTTTCGAATGCTTCGACAGTCAGACTTGAACAGAACTACCGGTCTACGTCGAACATTCTGACGGCAGCCAATGGATTGATTGACCAGAATACGGGTCGTCTGGGGAAAGAACTTTGGACCGATATGGGTGATGGTGATCCCATACAGCTATATGCGGGATATAACGAAATTGATGAGGCGCGTTATATCGTCGAGCGGATAAAGTCCTGGTCGGATAGTGGTAACCTTTACTCGGAATCGGCCATTCTCTATCGATCTAACGCACAGTCGCGGGTATTGGAAGAAGCTTTGTTGCGGGCCCAGATGCCCTACCGTATCTACGGTGGGCAACGTTTTTTTGAACGGGTAGAGATTCGCAACGTGTTGGCTTACATGAGATTGGTCAGTAACCGGGATGCTGACGCCGCGTTTGAGCGAGTGGTCAACACACCGCCGCGGGGTATCGGCGGGAAAAGTGTTGCAGAAATCAGGGTGCTCGCGAAGGCAGCCGAAATACCTTTATGGCAAGCGGCAGCAAAAATTTTGGACGAAGGTCTATTGACCGGACGAGCCAGGAAAGCCATTTCTGCTTTTCTTTTGATGATTGAAAAGCTGGACGAGCAAACGGCTGAGGCCGACCTTGGTGAACTGGTTGAAGTCGTTGTCGAAGTGTCGGGACTGAAAGATTACCACGCTAAAGAAGGTGGAGAGCGTGGCCAGGCCCGGGTCGAGAATATGGCTGAACTGGTGACTGCGGCAAAAACCTTTGACCCCTCTGAAGACTATATTTTTGACACCGATCCCGACGAACAGGAGGTGCCTAATCTCTCCGTGCTGGATGAATTCCTAAGTCACGCTGCGCTTGAAGCGGGTGAAGGACAGGGCGACCCGGACCAGGATTGTGTCCAACTGATGACCATGCATAGTGCCAAAGGTCTTGAGTTCCCTCTGGTATTTCTTTCGGGCCTCGAAGATGGACTTTTTCCACATATGATGTCTTTGGAAGAACCAGGAAGGCTGGAAGAAGAGAGAAGGCTCTGTTATGTCGGCGTCACCCGAGCGATGAGACAGCTGTACCTGACCTACGCAGAATCTCGTCGTATTAACGGTAGTGAAACGTTTAACCGACCTTCCCGCTTTATCAGTGAAATGCCAGAAGAAGTTATAAAGGAAGTACGCCCTCAGAAATCAGTGGTTTACCCAAGATCAGCGCCCTCCCGGATTGCCAATGAAGTCGTGGGTACGGGTTTCAAAATCGGTCAACGAGTGGTTCACCAGAAATTTGGCGAAGGTGTTATCCTGAATTATGAGGGTGAGGGATCGTCGGCCCGCGTGCAGGTTAACTTTTCCGAAGGCAGCAAGTGGCTGGTGATGAGTTATGCTAACCTCGAGGCCCTCGGATAGTCTACGCAGCACCTAATTCGAGCAGTACAATGCATACCATAGAGTCCCGGAACAAAAACTTATGATGTTAAGAAATTTTACGCTTTCATTGCTGGTCTTGCTTGGTTCTTGTGGCGGGACGCAAGAACCAGTCGCTACCGATGGTGCTACTGCGCCGCAGAAGATCTATGAATGGCGAATGGTAACCACCTGGCCAAAGAATCTTCCAGGCATGGGTATTGCGCCTGAAACGATGGCAAAGAAGATAAAGACAATGAGCAATGGACGGCTCGATATTAAAGTCTATGGTGCAGGTGAGATCGTTCCTGCACTGGAGGTCTTCGAGGCTGTATCACAGGGCACGGTCCAGATGGGCCACGGCGCTGCCTACTACTGGAAAGGCAAAGTGCCCATCGCTCAGTTTTTCACAACGTTGCCATTTGGGCTGACTGCCCAGGAGATGAATGGGTGGTTGTTCCATGGTGGTGGTATGGAGCTGTGGCGTGAACTTTATGCGAAATATAACCTTGTACCCATCGCGGGCGGGAATACTGGGGTCCAGATGGCGGGCTGGTTCAACAAGGAGATCAACTCCCTGGACGATCTCAAGGGTATGAAAATGCGTATTCCTGGGCTTGGCGGTGAGGTGTTTAGCCGCGCCGGTGGTACAGCAATCAATCTGCCCGGCGGCGAGATATTTACGAGTATGCAAACCGGCGTAATCGATGCGACGGAATGGGTCGGGCCCTATAATGATCTTGCGTTCGGGCTTCACCAGGTGGCGAAGTATTATTACTACCCTGGCTGGCAGGAACCCGGCCCGAACCTTGAGCTGATTATAAACAAGGAAGCGTGGGACGAGCTCCCACTTGATCTTCAAGCCATTGTTGAAAATGCATCATTGGCAGTGAGCGCTGACCTCCTGGCCGAATATACAGCCCGAAACAATGCGGCGCTTCGTGAGTTGGTTGACATACATGGCGTTGAGCTGCGTCGATTGCCAGAGGATGTACTCTTGGGAATTCGCAAGATTTCATACGCTATGACAGAAGAAATTGTTGACCCGAACGATGAGCTCGCGAAGAGAATCTATAATTCGTACCAGATCTACCGTGATGGCGCCTTGTCGTATCACGAAATTTCGGAGCGAGCGTATATCAACGCCAGGGCGGCTGAATAGGGTTGTCTATTTAGTTTGCTGGGGTTAGATCGACGAAAATTAAATAATGGCAGGTAGCGTTTCTATCGGATACCCAATGAGGAATAAGTGCCTCGCCTACCACAGATGAGCAAACGAAGATGAGTGAGCAGAAAAAGGAATCGGAATCTACCATCTACAACAATCCTTTCCTGCGGCACGATGCGCCTCCGGTCATTGAAGACCCGTACTCGGTGCCGATTGAAGAGATTAATCCTATCGATGGACGACTGTTCCAGATGGATATCCATGAGGCTCACTTTAAGCGCCTTCGGGAAGAAGATCCGGTTCATATGAACGAATTACCAATGACCGGCCGCTACTGGTCGATTACAAAATTTGAAGACATTATGTATGTGGATAAGAATCATGAG
>JABJED010000236.1 GCA_018665025.1 Gammaproteobacteria bacterium | reverse complement strand
TGCCCTGGCTCGATCGATCATGTTACGCGCACCCTCGCGCGGATCCTCTACCGAATGCGAAGAAGTCACCGATATTCCGATTTTCATCTGATTCCTTATTTAAAAACCTAGAGTTACCAATCTACAGTTTTACATCTCAAGCTAGCAGCGCAGCAAACATCATCTGCCAAGGCCTTTTTCTACCCTCGTCTGTGAATGACTTGCGCGGCGCTTATCATAGTTCCCTAAGGATTTTTCCGGGGCTGCGCCGCGAAGCATCTACCGATCAAGATAAGAGACCAGCGCCGCGGTCATACCTTCGTATGCGGCGCTTAAAGCGACGCCAGCCTGATCCTCTGAACCTGGGTCTCCGGTGTCAAACTCTCCCTTCCAAACGATCTCGCAAACTGAACCAACATCGACTACCTGGATAATAGCTTTGTATTGCTTCATTCCCAGCGGTTCACCATAGACCAGGTCATAGCCAAGCCGTCTGTTCACGGGGTCCAGCAGAGTGAGTCTTTCAGCAAGCTCATCCCCTGACATTTTGAGATGACGTACCATGCCGATACCCTCACCCTCAATGTTGATTTCTCCCGCACCTCCACCAGCCCAGTTCAGGAACCCGCTAAAATCGGCCAGCACATCCCAGACTTTTTCAGCAGGCGCATCTACAGACACTGTTAAATTAACTTCCGTCACGCGAATATCCTCACAGGGTCAACCAGCCGCCATCACAGGGCAGATAAATACCTGTCACAAATGAACTCATTTCTGATGCCAGAAAGACGGCCGCTTTTCCTTGCTCCATCGGGTCACCCCAATGCCCTGCCGGCAATCTCGCAATTCTGTCAGCCACCGTGTCTGCAAGGGGGTCGCCAGTACGAGGCGGCATCTGTGCATCGATGGGCGGCGGTTCGCCCCCATGAACCCAGGTCGGTCCCGGTGCCAGTGCATTAACGTTAATACCGTGGGGCGCGAGCTCCAATGCCAGCGCCTTGGTCATCATGGTAACGGCGGCCTTGGAGCCGTCATAGGTCACACCCACGCCAGGCGTCATCGCCTGAGTCGACGCGATATTGATTATTCGGCCACCTTTTCCCTGCGCTTTCATAATAGTTGCAGCAGTCCGGCAACAATAGAAAACGCCATCGACATTAACTGACCAAAGCGCCTTCCACATCTCGTCAGTAATACCCTCCACAGGACCGCCATAACCGATGTATAAACCAGCATTATTAACAAGAATATCCAGGGCTCCCAACGCTGAAACAGTATTGTTCAATGCTGCGTCAACTGCGCCTCTATCTGCAACATCCAGCGCCATCGCACTGCCCCCAATTTCGTCCGCCGTTTCCTGTGCGGACTGCAGGTTAATATCACTGACCATCACTTTTGCACCGGCCATGGCGAGGGCAGTGGAAATAGCCTTACCGATCCCCTTCCCCCCGCCCGTGACGTGGGCGACTTTCCCTGATAGATCAATCCAATCTGCTGCACTTGTCATAAAAAAATGTCCTAAAGGTTTACACCAGTATTTTCCAGAGCGCAGTTAGAGTCAACGCATGGCATAATTTTCCCATGAAAAATTCCAGCAACATTCTCAAAACAGATATTCATTGTCACCTTGAAGCCTGTTTTCGACACCAGACACTTATCGAGACCGGTGATCGGGTGGGTCTACCCGTACCGGCAGACGTCGATACGTTCAAACGTGATTATCTGGTTGCCGATCAAAAAGAAAACCTTGCTGAAATGATTGCAGGATTCGATCGCGTGCGCGCCTTATGGTTTGATCGTGAAGCGATTACTCGCCTCACAAAAGAAGCTGTCGAGGATGCTGCGGCCCAGAATGTACGTTTGATTGAACTTCGGTATTCTCCTGACTTTATCCAGAATGGCCGTAATATCAGCTTCGACGTTATCCATGGCGCTATTCTGGACGGCATCAGCAGCGCCAATGCAGATATCGCTGTGGGTCTGATTGGCATTATTCGACGCACTCTGCCCCTGGCAGAAGCCCAGAAGGTGGCAGACTTCATTACGGCGAACGCCGACTCCTTCGTGGGTATCGAGGATCATCCTTTTAAAAAACTAATAGACGCGGGCGTCAAAACGACGATCAATACAGATGACCCGTCTTTATTTGCGATCGACTGGAACAGTGAGTATGCAGTGGCCAAAAACGCGCTTTGCCTGTCTCCCGCAGATATCAATCAATGCATCGAGAATGCGAAAGCCGCGAGCTTCATAAATGCGGACACCATCAACAAAGCATGGGGTGCTTAGCCGTCGTCAATCAGTCTATTCTCCCGTGTCCCACGCCTACTTACCCTCCAGGACATATCAGGCAACCCAACAACCCCAAATCCACGCCATCGATTAACGCCGCCCCTAAATTTGTGGAGAATAAACCTTCACAAGGCCTTAACCGTTTAAACACGTCCTGATAGGATCAGCACAGTCACAATAAGAGCTAAAGTGTATGACAATTCCAGAAAGCATGGCCGACGTCTCCCCGCAATGGGTCGAAGAATGTGTTGGCTGGGGCAAGCTAAAAAACATTAACCTGGTCCCAATGGGTGAAGGGGTTGGCATGATGAGTTCAATGTCGATCATTGAGCTGG
This sequence comes from Gammaproteobacteria bacterium, assembly GCA_018665025.1. Classification (GTDB taxonomy): domain Bacteria; phylum Pseudomonadota; class Gammaproteobacteria; order Pseudomonadales; family Azotimanducaceae; genus UBA9659. The sequence goes on along the minus strand of JABJED010000236.1, from coordinate 3,086 downwards.
AGTGGGAGGATTCCAAAGACCTGCCGTCCAGCCTGGTACTAAAACTGGCCGCAGAGAATGACACTAACCGGGCCGTTTCCCAGCAGTTTAATCTTTACCTTAAGGAGGTCAGCTACTACAAAGACCTTGCTCCGCGAACTACCGCACGCAGCCCGCTTGTTTATGCTTCAGAAATCGATGAGGAGCATAACTTCTTCCTGCTCATGGAGGATGTGTCAAGTTATCGAATGGGCAGCCAGGTTGAAGGTGCTACCTTGCAAGAGTGTGAACTTTGCGTCGACTTCCTGGCTAACCTGCATGCCTCATTCTGGAACCAGCTCAGTGATGTTGAGTGGTTGCCAAACATGTCAGGCAGCGACAATGCGACAAACATGGCTCTGGGTTGCGAGGCAGGATGGCCACAACTCCAGGAAATTTTTGGCGAATTTGTTCCCGACAACATCGAAGCGATGCGTGAGCGCTATCTGGCCGCTATTCCAACCCTGCAAGCAAAGCTGGACCAGTACCCCAAAACACTTATCCACGGGGACTTTCGAATGGACAATATGCTGTTCGGCCAGGCGCCCGAACACGATGCGTTACTGGTGGTCGATTTCCAAGGGCCTCTTAAAGGCAATGGTATACATGATGTCGCGTACTTGCTTAGCCATAGCGCAAAAACAAACGTTCGCCGAGAACATGAACGCGACCTCATCGAACGGTACGCAAACGGTCTTATTACCGCCGGCATCAAAGACTACAGCGTCAAAAAAGCCTGGAATGATTACCGCGTCGGTGTCCTTTACTCATGGACGGTCGCTGTTGTGATCGCTGGGACCATGGATCCCGCCAATGAACGTGGCTTTGCTTGGATGTCAAAAATGGTGGAGAGAAATGGCCTGGCAATCAATGACTTGAATTGCCTGGCGCTGTTATAAGCTCAGGCATCCCGACTGGCGCGGTGGCTCGTCATCTTGACTGGCGGCGGCGAAAACGAAGCAACAGAGAGTATCTATGGTCTCGCGAGCACGAGATCTCTCCACTCCGTGGCTGCGCCACTCCGGTCGAGATGACGATAAGGGGAAACTACGCCATAGTTGACCAGACAGTATAAGACGATAAGGGGAAACTACGGCATAGTTGACCAGGCAGTATAAGACGATAAGGAAAAACTACGCCATGCATGACCAGGCAGTATAAGACGATAAGGGGAAACCAGGGCATGCATGAACAGGCGGTATAATAAGCCTGAGTATGCTCTTTCATTGATCCCAGGCTCATAAAACGCCAAAGTAGAGGCATATTCGAGCATTGCGAGATTTTCCATGGCTGATTACGACCTGATCATTAAGAATGGCGAAGTCTTTGACGGTACCGGTGGACCCTCTAAAGTATTCGATGTCGCCATAAAAGATGGTGTTATTTCAAAAGTTGCTCAACACATCAACGACACTGCGGAACGCGTGGTAGATGCGACGGGTAAAATCGTCACGCCAGGATTCGTGGACGTTCATACACATTATGACGGCCAAGCCACCTGGGATAACCACATGGCACCGTCTTCAAATCTAGGCACCACTACCGTCGTCATGGGTAACTGCGGTGTTGGATTTGCTCCGTGTAAAAAAGAAGATCACGAAGTGCTGGTTCAGTTGATGGAAGGGGTAGAGGAAATCCCCGGCACCGCGATGAACGAGGGATTGTCATGGAACTGGGAATCCTTTCCTGACTATCTCGACGCTCTGGAGGAAAGAGCACGCGATATAGATGTTGCCGTTCTTTTCCCACATGGACCCCTTCGAGTTTTCGTCATGGGTGAGCGCGCCGTAAACAGGGAAGCTGCGAACGAAGAAGATATCGCGAAAATGAAAACCCTGATTGAAGAAGGCATGAACGCCGGAGCGATGGGTTTCTCAACGTCCAGAACCCTAGTACACAGAAGTAGTACCGGTGAGTTCATCCCGACTTACAAGGCAGCAACAGAAGAACTTAAGCAACTGGGCGAATCACTTTCCGGTAACAACGTCTTCCAGATGATTTCTGACTGGGAAGATGCCGATGATGAATTCAGTATCCTGCGCTCAATCACCGAAAAAACAGGAGCCAAGGGAACCTTTACCCTGCTGGACCTGGGAAACCTTCCGACGCTGTGGAGTGACCAGCTTAACCGCATTGAGCAAGCCCAGTCCGACGGACTGGATATTCGCGGCCAGGTACTATCTCGACCCGTAGGCATGTTGATGGGGCATCCCGCTTCCATGAGCACTTTTTACAGCAGGCCATCTTTCGCCGCGCTTAATGATCTGCCCTGGGATGAGAAAATCGAGAAGCTCAAAGAGCCAGAGATCAAAGCGCAGATTCTGCGAGAAGAAAGTGAAAAGCCACACGTCTTCGTGGAAATTTTCGAGACCCGGTTCAAACACATGTACCCGCTCGAAGACCCAATTGAGTACATGCCAAAACGAGAAAACTCAGTAGCTTCTATCGCCGAGCGAGAAGGTCGCGAACCTACCGAGTGGCTGTATGACTACTTCCTTGGCAACGAAGGCAGCAACCTTATTTATATCCCGGCGGCGAACTTCTCAGAGCACATCCCCGAAATGCTGACACACCCTTACACCATCACCGCTCTTGGCGACGGCGGCGCGCACGTCGGCTCCATCTGTGATACCAGCGCCAACGTATATGTATTGACCAAGTGGGTGAAAGACAAACAGCAGATCGAACTCTCTGAAGCGATCAACATGCTGTGCAAGCAGCCCACTGAACTTTATTCACTGCATGATCGGGGATTGATTCAAGAAGGCTTGAAAGCTGACATTAACGTCATCGACTTTGAGGCACTGAAGCTGCATACACCTCATATCGTTCACGACCTTCCCGCAGGAGGTAAACGTTTTTTACAGAATGCCGACGGAATAGCGCTGACGATTAAAGCCGGCGAAGTGATCTACGAAAATGGTGCAGCTACCGGTGCGCTACCTGGAAAATTGATCCGCGGTCAGCAGGCCGACCCACGGCAATCGGCATAATAACGACCCAGGCTAACGCCGGAGTGGTGATTAACCTGATCACCACTCCATCCATACCCTTTGCTCTACGAGTCT
>JABJED010000001.1 GCA_018665025.1 Gammaproteobacteria bacterium | reverse complement strand
TGTCGGTTTCAAGTCCGTTCGGTCCCGCTCGATCTCTCGCGGGACTTCGTGCACCAACATAGTCTTCCATGCGATCGAACATGAGTTGTCCCCAACCATCCCACTGTTCATCGAAGGCTGGGGGTTCATTGACGGTTAGCTGATCTGCAACATCGGTACCCAGACAATCTGAAATGCTTCGGTTCGACGCGACGTTAAGCAGGTAGCCGCGAATGTTATTGAGTCGTCGTCCAAAAGAATTATGGTAGCCGACATGGCCGGCACGATACTCGTCATGGGTGAGGCGCGAGTTTCTTTTTACGAATCCGAAAATTTTTAACATGGCGATTATCGAAAGTAGTAATTGGGTGGGGGGGTTCTATTGGGCATGACAACAAGGTTTTCATCCACTTCGACGTACCAGACCGAATCAAAAAATGCTGATTCGAGCGTCGTCAATTTGTCATTTAGCGTTCCTCGAGCGGACACGAAATCGTTGCTATGGGTGAAATGAAATTCAATGGCGCCATCCCACATGGCGCAAAAACGGGCGCGATGAGCAATCCCTTCGTCGCTCAGCCCCCAGGTATCGTCGCCATAAAAACCGCGCATGGCGGCGGCCTGATCTGAATCCCGAAAATTTAGAATGCAACCGTTTAAGCCCGGCAGTTTAGAAACTTCAGTGGCATATTCCGCCAGTACCTGCTCATTGTTGGTGTTCGGGTTGTTCTTGAAAAACTGCATCAATTTGAAAGACTTACGTTCTTGTCTCTCGACGGGTACAAGGATGTGTTCATGCATTGACAAGTGGCATGGCTTGAACTCCCCAGGGCGGTCCGGAACAGGATCAAATAGGACCGGTCCGTCAGCCAAAGACCAGTCGGGGTCAACGACAAGGCCGTCGGCAGTCGCGCGATTGGGTTCAACGCTCATGGCATTCAACCAGGCTTCATGATTATCAAAAAAGACTTCAGGGAATCCGTCCCACCAATCCAGGAAGTCCCGGGGCTCGTTACGGGTTATCTGTTCATACAAGTTAGTGCCGACTCGTTCGGCAAAAGGCGTATTACTCCAGACATTGACCAGGTAACCACGTATGTTTTTTAGCCGCCTGCTTTGGCCGCAATGATAGCCAACGTGGCCGGCGCGATACTCATCGTGAGTGAGAAGCGCGGTGTTTCGTTTTAGGAAGGCAAAGACCTTAAACACTTTTTGGGGTTGACCTTGATGACAGTAACCGTGAATCTAACATGCTATATAGCGAAGGTGAATTGAATGTCTTTGAGTTCTAACCGAAATTTAGAAGAGCGTTACCTGTTGTTACTGGCTCGCGAGGAAGTTGAGTACCTGCGCAGACTCTATGGTAAGGCAACTGATGCACTCGGCAAGGTCGGGGATCAGCAAGCAACCGAATTCGGTGCATCCACGTTCCATCGAATATTCACACCGGATGTTCTAATAAGAGTAACTGGAGGGCCGATGGCGTTAACAGGTTCTGGGCCAGATAGCTGGGCGAAAGTGGTTATAAACGCCCTGAAAGATTATGAAAGCACACAGCACCTGATCGGCACACAGGTGGTGGAGTTCACGGACGTGCGGTTTGAAAATGGTGAGATATCAGATGGCCAGGCTGAAATGTCCAGTTATCTGCAGGCCTGGCACGCCTGGCCTGACAGGAGCGCGCGAATTGTCCTGGGTACTTACCACGACAAGGTCAGGTTCAGTCCGGAAAAAGGCTGGCAGATCTATGACATGACACTCGAGTACACCAGTGTTGAACATCGTCAGATGGGTGAAGCAACTTGAGTGAATCCGAAGAGGATAATTGGCCGAGCGCCATCGAGGGATGGGTTGTAACGATATTACTGCTCGTTGCGTTTACTTTTTCGTTTGTTGACCGACAGGTGTTGAACCTTCTGGTTGAGCCTATTCGCCTTGACCTGCAGGTTTCCGATACCCAGATCAGTTTTCTGCAGGGGCTCGCCTTTGCCGTCACCTACATCCTGATGAGCGTGCCGCTGGGGCGAATGGTCGATAAATATAACCGTGTTGGCATTATGATCGGCGGCGTACTTGTGTGGAGTGCGACGACTATTGCCTGCGGGCTCTCGCGAAGCTATTCGCAGCTACTATTTGCAAGGTTTGGTGTTGGTGCAGGGGAAGCAGCGCTGACGCCGGCCGCCTGGTCAGTATTGGCAGATTATTTTCGACCGACAAAGCTCGCGCTGCCGATTAGCGTTTACCTGATGGGGCCATACCTGGGGGCGGGCCTTGCGATGATTGCGGGTGCAGAGGTTCTGGATTGGAGCAGGGAGGTCCAGGAGGTTTCGCTGCCGATAGTTGGGGTAGTCGCACCATGGCAGGCGACGTTTATTGCCGTGGGGTTGCCCGGAGTTTTGATTGCAGGGTTGCTGGCCACTATCCGGGAACCGAAACGTAAAGGCAGGCAGGGCGCCCTAACGGAAGTGCCTGGCTGGCGCGCTGTGCTTCGTTACATGTGGCAGCGCAAGAAAGTTTACGCTGCGCTGCACCTGGGCGTACCTTTTATTGTGGTGATGCTATACGGCCTTCAGGGTTGGACCCCGACTATTTTGTTACGGGTTTATGATTGGGATCTGGCCGATGCTGGCCGAATCTACGGCATGCTGGCTTTGGTTACCGGCTCTGCCGGTGTTCTTAGTGGCCCAGTCTTATCCCGCTATCTTTTTGGGCGTGGTGTCCTGGATGCACCGCTGCGGGTTGCTGTATTGGGGGCGAGTATGGCGACGCTTTCCCTGGCGACACTCCCGTTTCAATCAAGTGGTGAAATGGCGTTGGTGAGTATTGGCTGTGCCAGTTTCTTTGTGACGTTACCCCTGGCGTTAATAACTACCGTCATGCAGGAGGTAACGCCGAACAATATGCGAGGTGTGGTCAATGGCATGTACGTTGTCACGACCAATGTGCTTGGGCTGGCGCTGGGCCCAACCCTGGTCGCCGCTTCAACTGATTATATCTTTCAGGACACGATGGCAGTTGCCAAGTCACTGGCGCTTGTCGCAGTGTTTGTTGGACCTATTGCAGTGTACCTGCTTAACCAGGGACGACAGTCATACATCGAACTTGAGGATATTTAGCGGGTCAGGCTGAATTTATTTTCTCAAAATGATCCGAAATGACATCGCTGCCTAGTGTCGCTCCGTCGTTGTTGCCAAGTGTGATGGCGGGCCAGCGACCGTCTTTGAACATGAACAATACAGTTGTCCCCTCGGGTCCGGCGACCAGGGGTCCGTAACCCCGGTTAGCCATGCCAATCCGTATATCCCCGGCTTTGTGCCAGGTAGCCCCGACTCTCTGGGATCCTTCAATAATAATTTCGGTGTAGTCACAGTCGTGTGTATGTGCCTCGACATAACATTCTGGCGGGTAGAAGACTTTGAATACGGTGGGAGAAGTTTCATCCCGGGGGTCGCCTACCTTGTACATGCTGGTAATGATGCCGCTGGGAAGCTCAAGTTTATCCAAATCGTCCCAGGTGAAGGCCATATGCCCTTTACGAATGAGTTCGTCAGCGATTGCTTCGTCGGTTTTTTGAGCCATTTTGTCTTTCCTGATCATGATAGCGGCTGGTTGTTTATAGCGAAGGTCACGTTGTAGAGCAAGTTCTTGGGGTAAAAACCTGCTGTGATTAGCTTGACTAAAGCCGCACCTTGGCTATGGTGATTACAGACTATTTAAAGGGAAGCCGAGATGGACGTTCGAACATTAATGCATCAAGCCGTGATAAATCACGGTGACAGGGAATGTGTGTCCCATGGTGAACGACGTTTAACATTCAGTGAAGCCTGGCAACGCGGAATTCGGCTCGCCAATGCGCTGTTGGCCATGGGGCTACAACCTGGCGACCGGGTCGGTGTGCTTGAGGATAATTCGATTCAAGCGGCAGATTTTTTTCACGGAATGGCGATTGCGAATCTTGTCAGGGTGCCTTTGTACCCCAGAAACGGTCTGCAAGCGCACAAACATATGCTGTCTCATACCGGCTGCAAAGCGTTAATGGTGAGCCAGAATTATCTGCACGAAGTTAAGGACATTGACCAGCAGGTTGAGTCACTGGAGAGAATCATCGTTCGGGACGATTCGTACGAGGCTTGGCTTGCTGCGCAGTCAGATGAATTGCCCGCGATCTCGGTCGATCCCGATGACAACTTCATTATCCGCCACACTGGTGGCACAACCGGGCTTTCAAAGGGCGTGGCGTATACCCACCGGGCCTGGCTGCACGCCGGTCGTGACTGGTTCTATACCTTTCCGGCGGTAGAGCCGGGCGACAAGTGTCTGCACCTTGGCCCAATTTCCCATGGGTCCGGATATCAGTATTTGCCAACACTGTTGGCTGGTGGTTGCAACGTCATGATGGACCACTTTGATGCCCAGGAGACGCTGGACATCATGGAATCGGAAGGCATCGGGTTTATGTTTATGGTGCCAACCATGGCAAACGCAATTGTTCGGGACAACACGGCTCGCGGACGTAGTTTCCCAAAATTGAAGTGTTTGCTGATTGCTGCGGCGCCGATTGCTGATGCAACGACCCTTGCCGCCAGAGAGGTGTTTGGTGACGTGCTATACCAGGGCTATGGCCAGACAGAAGTGCTGCCCGTGGCGATGATGGGCCCGTCCCAGTGGTTTGCGGATGTGCCGGGTTCCGAACCGCTAAGGGCCTGTGGAATGCCGCTACCGTTTGCCCAGATACAGATCTGGGATAGTAACAACAACGAGGTAGCAAGGGGCGAGGTGGGAGAGATCGTCGCGAAATCGGATGGCCAGATGGTGGGGTTCTGGGAAAATGAGCAGGCGACGGCGGAACGAATCATTGATGGCTGGGTGAAGACCGGCGATATGGGACGTATGGACCAGAACGGTTATCTTTATGTAGTTGACCGCGCTGACGACATGATCATCTCGGGTGGGTACAACATCTGGCCTATGGAACTGGAAAATGTCATTGCCGATCACCCCGAGGTGATTGAGGTCGCGGTGTTTGGTGTGCCCCACGAAAAATGGGGAGAATCGCCTGCGGCGGTTTGCGTTGTTGCCGGTGAACACTCGCTGACTGAACAGGGCGTCATTGAACTCTGCGCTGAAAAGCTCGGATCCTACAAGAAACCCGGTATTGTAAAGTTCACGACCGAACCGCTTCCGAAAAGCCCGGTTGGCAAAATCATGCGGAAGACCCTGCGTGAGCCCTACTGGGAGGGCCATGACCGCAGAGTGTCGGGTAGCTAGCCTATCCGGTCGTTCTGCTGCATTCCTTTTTCAGGGCTCATTCCGGTGCCATATACGCTCGCTGAATATTAGCCAGGTTGGCAAGAATGATATTCGCCTGCGGCTGAGTCAAACCGTGCTGTGCACTAGCTTTTAATTCTTCCATATCTTCTAGCAGGCCGCTCTTGTATTCCTTTGTGCAACTCTTCCAACGTGCCATCTTTCTCTCTTGGCGTTTACGCGTATAACTGTCGACATCTGACATTTCGTCTGCGCCGGAGCCCTCAAAATAAGTAACCCCGCCTGATTCCTGAACAGGTTTGCCAATCGCTTCACCGGACGATTCAAATGATTTTGGTTTGGTGCCGCAAGTATTCACCGGTAACGCATAGTCGAGTGCGGCCTGCACTTTTGAGTGGGTTTCCGCGAAGGAAATGGCGGGCATCAGTAAAATCAAAAAACCGCACAATGTTAATGTTTTCATGGATATCCCTTTTTTTGTAACTGCTTGAATGCTTATATTCCTTACGATGATATACGAGGCGGCGAAGAAAATCCGCTGCTCCTACCTGTAAATATTTCGTTTTCTGGGGAAACGGTCACGATCGGTCGGATTCTTTGAACAAGGCTGGAAGTTTGGTTATCGTTCCGGGCCCCAGCGTTATTGACGATACTGTCGGTTTCCGGAAGTAGGCGCTGATTCTGAAAAGCACAGCACAAGGCACTTAGGTGGTGCGCGGAGATTAGCTGGAATCCTTAGAAATTGGAGCGGGTAACGAGATTCGAACTCGTGGCCTCGACCTTGGCAAGGTCGCGCTCTACCAGCTGAGCTATACCCGCGCTTCAATCCTGAAGTTTATAGCCATACTATACGTGATGGCTAGCCCATTGTGGCGTCCCCTAGGGGAGTCGAACCCCTGTTGCCTGGATGAAAACCAGGTGTCCTAGGCCACTAGACGAAGGGGACACTGCAATGGAAGGCGCGAATTCTAGGGGGCTGTCGGTGATTCGTCAAGCGTAAAGCAATCTTTGTCCAAAAAATTGCGTTATTAGATGCGTGGATGTGGCGACTGACGGGTCGACTCACTTGTTTTCCGGATTAGTAAAGTATGACGGAGCGAATCGATTTACCTTCATGCATATAGTCGAAGGCCTTGTTGATGTCCTCTAATCCCATGGTAAAAGTAATGAACTCATCCAGTTTGATATCACCATCCATGTACTGATTGACCATTCCGGGGAGCTCTGACCTTCCTTTCACCCCGCCAAACGCAGTGCCACGCCATACTCGCCCTGTGACCAGTTGAAACGGACGTGTGCTGATTTCCTGACCGGCGCCTGCGACGCCGATGATGATGGATTCACCCCAGCCTTTGTGGCAACACTCGAGGGCAGCTCGCATTAAATCAACGTTACCGACGCACTCAAACGAGTAATCAACGCCGCCATCGGTCATGTCTGCAATAACCTCGGCAATAGGTGCGTCAAAGTCCTTTGGGTTCACGCAGTCGGTTGCGCCAAGAAGCTTAGCCATGTCGAACTTGTCCGGATTGGTATCGATGGCAATTATCCTTCCGGCTTTGGCAATGACGCCGCCCTGAACGACGCTTAATCCGATGCCTCCCAACCCAAAAACAGCGATCGTTGAACCGGGCTCCACTTTTGCAGTTTTAGTCACGGCGCCGATTCCCGTTGTAACGCCACAGCCAAGCAAGCAGACCTTGTCCAGTGGTGCATCCGGACTGATTTTGGCCAATGAAACGTCTGCAACAATAGAATACTCGGAAAAGGTAGAGGTCCCCATGTAGTGGAATATATCTTTGCCATTACAGGTGAATCTGGTTGATCCATCGGGCATCACGCCTCTACCCTGGGTTTCCCTGACGGAGGAGCAGAGATTGGTTTTGCCCGAGGTGCAGAACTTACACTTACCACATTCAGCGGTGTACAACGGAATAACGTGATCCCCGGGAGCAACTGATGTGACACCGGGGCCGACCTCTTCAACGATAGCGCCGCCTTCATGGCCGAGGACCGCAGGGAAAATACCTTCAGGGTCAGCACCGGAAAGTGTAAATGCGTCTGTATGGCAAACGCCTGTTGCGACCATTTTAATCAGCACTTCGCCGGACCGGGGTGCAGCAACTTCGATTTCTTCAATTTCCAGCGGTTTTCCTGCTTCCCAGGCTACTGCAGCTTTTGATTTCATAAAGGATCCTGTTCGTTTATGCGAGAAGAAACGTATCGTAGATTGGGGCGGCGAGCAAGCATGATCAGAGTGTCAGGGTCAAACCCAGGTAGACAGATCGAGGTGTGCCGACGAAATATCGGTCAGATCCGAAAGAGAAATCGGCGCGTTCTGCGTAGTCCTCATCTGTAATGTTCATCACTTTGTAAAAAATCCGGGCGCGGTTATTCATGCTCAAGCTGCCTCTCAGGTGCAGCAGGTCATGCCCTTCGTATTCATTCCGGTTTTCCGGGTCTTCGTAGTACTTACCAATATGAACCCATTCAAGTTCATGGGTTTGTCGTGGCGTGACCTGCCATTTGATACTCATGCTTCCCAGGGTTTCCGGGGCTGTGTCGATGGTATTACCTTTCAGTGGCGTGGCTGATAACGCGGGATTGTTGTCGTACTGATGCTCAGCCCAGGTGAATGCAACACTGGCGGTAACGGCCTCGTGAAGATCTATTTTCATATCGAGTTCAATTCCGTGATGTTCAGTTTTACCGTTGTCGACATTCTGTCGTGAGGTGTCCCGGAAAATGAAATTGTCCTTATTCATTGAAAAAAGTGCGATGTTATAACTGATTTTTTCGGTGCTGCCCCTGAACCCCAGTTCCAGTGAATCCATTTCTACAGGATCGATATCGGCAATGTTTTGACTGTTTTGCAACCGGTAAAGCTCGGTCGCCTGTGGCGCACGGAAGCCCTGCGACAGGGAAGCGAATACCTGGTGTGCGTCTGACCATGAGTAAATCAAGCCAAC
>JABJED010000235.1 GCA_018665025.1 Gammaproteobacteria bacterium | reverse complement strand
GAGACCCCTCGGCTAGCGCTCGGGGTCTAAGAAGTTTTACGGAATTTGCGATGCAAATTCCAAGAAACTTCTAAGAGTAAGGCCGGACGTTGTGTCCGATTAACCTGAAGAGGAAGTAACCATGCCTAGAAGAAGAGTCACGCCTAAAAGGGACATTCTCCCTGATCCGAAGTACGGAAACGTTACCCTTGCTAAATTTATGAACCATGTAATGGTTAGTGGCAAGAAATCTGTTGCAGAAAAGATTGTTTATGGTGCGCTGGATCGCGTTAAAGAGCGTGGAGCAGGAGACCCTATTGAGGTTTTTGACGCAGCATTGGAGGCGATCGCTCCATCTGTTGAGGTGAAATCTCGACGAGTTGGTGGTGCAACCTACCAGGTTCCCGTTGAAGTAAGACCTTCCCGTCGCAATGCGCTTGCCATGAGATGGCTTGTTGATTCAGCCCGAAAGCGTGGCGAAAAATCCATGTCTCAGCGACTGGCTGGTGAATTGATGGAAGCTGCCGAAGGCCGTGGCTCCGCTGTTCGAAAGCGTGAAGATACGCACAGAATGGCAGAAGCGAACAGGGCTTTCGCTCACTATCGATTCTAGCGACTACCTCTTAGCGGAGTTCCCGTGCCTAGAGAAACACCCATCAACCGATATCGCAATATCGGCATTGTCGCGCACGTTGACGCTGGTAAAACAACGACAACAGAGCGCGTGCTGTTCTATACCGGGCTTTCCCACAAAATAGGGGAAGTCCACGACGGCGCAGCAACAATGGACTGGATGGAGCAGGAGCAGGAGCGTGGCATTACGATCACGTCTGCTGCAACCACGGCATTCTGGCAGGGAACAAAAGGTCAGTTCGATCAGCACAGAATCAACATCATCGACACGCCGGGCCACGTCGACTTCACGATTGAGGTGGAGCGATCATTGCGGGTGCTTGATGGCGCGGTCGTTGTATTTTGTGGCACCTCAGGGGTAGAGCCTCAATCGGAAACAGTCTGGCGTCAGGCTAACAAATATGAAGTGCCGCGACTTGTGTTCGTCAATAAAATGGATCGTGCTGGAGCTGATTTCCTGCGGGTTGTAGATCAGATTGAACAGCGTCTGGGTTCCACGCCGGTATGCCTGCAGCTTGCCATCGGTGCCGAAGAACATTTTAAAGGGGTCATCGATCTCGTAAAAATGAAAGCCATCTACTGGAATGAAGATGATCTGGGGCTGACATTTGAAGAGGCAGATATTCCGGAAGATCTGGTCGCACAGGCCGAAGAGTATAGAGAAAAACTAATCGAAGCCGCGGCCGAATCCAGTGACGCGCTGACGGAAAAATACCTCGAAGGTGGCGAGCTCACTAATGAGGAAATCAAGCAGGGTATCCGACAACGTACCATTGATAACGATATTGTCCCCGCAATTTGTGGTTCAGCCTTTAAGAACAAAGGTGTCCAGACAATGCTGGACGCAGTCGTTGAATATTTGCCAGCGCCGGATGAAGTGAAGGCCATCAAAGGCTTTCTTGGAGATACTGAAGAAGAGGCAGAAAGGCATGCGGATGACGATCAGCCATTTGCAGCGTTGGCTTTCAAGATTGCCACTGATCCCTTCGTTGGTGCGCTGACCTTTTTTCGGGTCTATTCAGGAGTGCTGCAATCAGGGGATTCCGTATGGAATCCGATCAAGGGTAAGAAGGAGCGTATCGGGCGAATGGTCCAGATGCATTCCAATGACAGGAAAGAGATAAAGGAAGTTCGGGCTGGAGATATCGCTGCAGCCATCGGTCTTAAACTGGCGACTACGGGCGACACCCTTTGTGATGAGGGTAAGGCGATTACTCTGGAACGGATGGAGTTTCCTGACCCGGTGATTCATGTAGCAGTAGAGCCCAGGACACAGGCAGACCAGGAAAAAATGGGCATCGCACTGGGTAAGCTCGCGGCCGAAGACCCATCCTTCAGGGTTCACACCGACCAGGAAAGTGGCCAGACTATTATTGGCGGCATGGGTGAACTGCACCTGGATATCATTGTTGATCGAATGAAGCGCGAGTTCGGTGTTGAGGCAAACATTGGCAAGCCGCAGGTAGCCTATCGGGAAACAATTCGCGAGACCGTTAACTCAGAAGGCAAGTTTATTCGGCAAACCGGGGGGCGGGGACAGTACGGCCATGTCTGGATCAAGATCGAACCGATCGAAGGTGATGGCTATGAGTTTGTTGATGCGATTGTTGGCGGTGTCGTGCCCCGGGAATACATTAACGCGGTGGATAAAGGGATTCATGATCAGTTGTCGAATGGAGTATTGGCTGGTTATCCGCTTCAGGGAATAAGAGCGACTTTGTACGACGGTTCTTATCATGACGTCGATTCCAGCGAGGTTGCTTTTAAAGTTGCCGGTTCCATGGCCATGCGAACTGGTGGACTGGATGCAAGACCTGTGCTGCTTGAGCCGGTAATGAATGTTGAAGTGGTCACGCCGGAAGAGTACTACGGCGATGTTGTTGGTGATCTGAACCGTCGCCGCGGCATTGTGCAGGGCATGGAAGATGTACCTGCGGGTAAGGCTGTGAGGGCTGAAGTACCGCTAGCGGAAATGTTTGGTTATGCGACAGACATGAGATCTGCAACCCAGGGTAGGGCGAATTTTTCTATGGAATTTTCAAAGTACAGTGAAGTCCCCGACAGTATTGCAGAATCGTTGATCAGCCGAAATGGCTAACTGGCGGTGATGAAAGAGATACCAAACTTCATGATTGGGGTATTACCAGGCTGAAGTTTAAAGGTAGGAGGGGTTAGCCAGCGCTAACTTCATGTTTAAGGTTTGCGGTCATAGCGACATTCGTACAGGCTGCTTTTCCAAGTGAGATAGAGGTAAAAATGTCTAAGGAAAAATTTGAGCGGACAAAGCCGCACGTAAATGTAGGAACCATTGGTCACGTTGACCATGGTAAGACGACGCTGACAGCGGCGATTACCAAGGTCTGTGCAGAGACATGGGGAGGCGAGTTCCAGGCGTTTGACGCAATT
>JABJED010000234.1 GCA_018665025.1 Gammaproteobacteria bacterium | reverse complement strand
GAGCGGGGTTTGTCGCGCCTGTAGTCGATCAGGAAACCATCGTGCATAGCCCTGGCGGTTATGTGCTTGATTCTTTGCCCGGTTTGTATCGCGACGTCATCGTGCTCGACTTCAAGAGCCTGTATCCCAGTATCATTCGAACATTTCATGTCGACCCGCTTGCCATGATTAAGGCAGGTGGAGATCGTATCCCCGGCTTTCTTGAGGCTAGCTTTTCGAAGCACCATCACATTCTTCCGGGCATTATCAAAGAGCTGTGGCAGGCTCGTGACGGGGCAAAAAAAGACAGTGATGCCGCAGGTTCCCAGGCGATTAAGATCATCATGAACTCGTTCTATGGCGTTTTAGGTACACCGGGTTGTCGGTTCTTTGATCCAAGGTTAGCGAGTTCTATTACTCTGCGCGGACACGAAATCCTCCAGAAAACGAGGGATTTGATTGAGGATCAGGGTTACCCGGTTATCTATGGTGATACTGATTCAGTATTCGTTTTACTGGATCAGGTCGAAGGTGAGGTGAAAACCGCAGGTTCGCGGCTTGCAGAATATCTCAACGATTGGTGGGCCAGCGAACTCAAGAACCGGTATGACATTCCCTGCTATCTGGAGGTGGAGTTCGAGACTCATTTTGAAAGGTTTTTTATGCCAACGATCAGGGGTTCCGAAAAAGGAAGCAAGAAACGGTATGCGGGTATGGTGAGGGACAGCGATGGAAAATCACAGCTAATCTTTAAGGGACTGGAAAGTGTTCGAAGTGATTGGTCACCGCTGGCGCGGGAGTTTCAAATAGAGTTATATCGTCGAGTATTTGCGGACGAACCCCATTTGACTTACATCAGGGAGACCGCGGAACGACTCTTGGAAGGTGAGTTGGACGAGAAGCTCTCACTTCGAAGGAGGCTTCGGCGAAAGCTCAACGATTACACAAAGAACGTTCCGCCGCATGTCAGGGCCGCGAGGCTTGCAGATACCGAGCGGCTCAAGCGGGGTTTAAAACCGACCTATGAGCATGGCGGGTGGATTGAATACCAGATGACTCTGAATGGTCCTGAACCTTTGCCCTATGTTAATTCAGCGATCGACTATCATTTCTATATGGACCGACAACTAGCCCCTATCGCCGATGCGATTCTTAGTCTTGAGGGAAGCTCTTTGGCCCTGCTTATGGATAAGCAGATAGGCTTATTTTAGTAGGGCCTCGACCTCTTCCTGCGTAAGTCGTGCACCGAAGCGTGTAACCAGTTTAGCGGCAAATTTGTTCGCCAGTTGGTTAGCTTCACTAAACCCAAGCCCTTGACACAGACAATGCAGAAAGGCGCCGGCGAAAATATCACCCGCTCCGGTTGTATCAACAGCCTTGGCCGGGACACCTGTTCCTGTCACCAGATCCTGGCCATCAAACGCCACCGAGCCATCCTTCCCGCAGGTGATGATAAAGGTTTTGCAGATTTCTTTTAGCGCGGTAACGCAGTCTTCGACGGAATCTGCTCCGGTTAATAATCGGGCTTCGTCATGATTGCAAAAAAGGAGGTCAACGCCCTTGTTTAACAGTTGGTCGTAGTTAGATTTAAAGTTTTCAACCATCGCAGGGTCTGAAAGGGTTAGGGAAACTGGGACGCCTGAGGTGAGCGCTATCTCCTGGGCTTCAACGGCCGCCTGAAATCCTGTTGAGGAACTGACCAGGTAACCTTCGATATACAGGTAAGAGGAGGTTTTGAGAGCCTGCGGGTTCAACTCCCTGGGGGAAAGGAAGTTTGTAATGCCAAGGCAGGTGGTCATTGTTCGTTCAGCGTCGGGGGTGACCATAGCGATGCACTGGCCAGTGGCGCCCTGTTCACGGTCATCGCTCAGGTTGGTATCAACTCCTGCATCGCTGAGATCTTTGACAAAAAAATCCCCAGTAGAATCAGCAGCGACTTTGCAGCTGTAGAATGCCTGGCTGCCGAGCTGGGACACGATGACCATGGTGTTTGCGGCTGATCCGCCGCCGGACTGTTTGACGGCGCCCTGTGTATACTCCTGTTCGAGCAGTCGAGTTATTCTTTTCCGGTCTTCTTCTTCTATTAGGGTCATGATGCCTTTAGGCAGTTTCGCATGATCTAGAAAGGTGTCATCCACCTCATACTCTGTGTCAACGAGAGCGTTTCCGATGCCATAGACGTCGTACTGATTCATATATCTAGATCCTTAAAAGCATTTTGTGCGGCTTCTAGTGTGTCTTTGATTTCCTTGTCGCCGTGGGCCGCTGAAATAAACCCAGATTCAAAGGGAGAGGGTGCAAGATTCACTCCCTGGCGCAACATCGCGTGGAAAAAGTCATTAAACATTTTGCTGTCAGCGTTCATGACCTGAGAAAAACGTGTCACAGGCGTCGCGTTAGTGAAGAAGAAACCAAACATGCTGCCGACCCGATTGGTCGTAAAAGGGATTCCAGCTGCATCGGCGAGCAACTGAAGACCGTCGATGAGTTTGCCGGATTGCTGCTCCAGGCTCTCATAGAATCCAGGTTCGTCAATGAGTTCCAGAGTTGTTAAACCTGCTTGCATCGCGATCGGATTGCCGGACAGGGTTCCCGCCTGGTATACGCCGCCAAGAGGCGCGACGACTTCCATTACTTCACGCTTGCCGCCGAATGCCCCTACGGGCATACCCCCGCCGATGATCTTTCCGAGCGTAGTGAGATCTGGGTCGATGTTGTAAACAGATTGTGCGCCGCCCTTTGCAACCCGGAAGCCCGTCATGACTTCATCAAAAATCAGTAGCGAGCCGTGACTGTCGCATGCGTCTCGAAGACCCTGGAGGAAGCCTGATACCGGCGGTACACACCCCATGTTTCCGGCGATAGGCTCGACAATTATGGCGGCGATTTCGTTTCCTTTTTCCTGGAAGACCTTTTTGATCTGTTCAAGGTTATTAAATTCGAGCGTGAGAGTGTGACGTGCAAAACTTTCCGGAACGCCGAGTGAGTCTGGCTCGCCCAGAGTCAGCGCGCCTGATCCGGCTTTGACCAGTAAGCCGTCTGAATGACCGTGGTAGCCGCCTTCGAATTTGATGATGGTGTCCCTGCCGGTATATCCGCGGGCAACCCTGATGGCTGACATGGTTGCCTCGGTGCCCGAATTCACCATTCGAACCAGGTCCATGGATGGGACGAGGGAGGTGAGCTTCCTGGCGACCTCGGTTTCTATTTCAGTGGGCGCGCCAAAGCTGAGCCCATGGCCCATTGCTTGCTGAACTGATTTGACGACCTGGGGGTGGGCATGGCCAACGATCATCGGCCCCCAGGAGCCTATGTAATCAATATATTTTTTGCCATCTTCGTCAGTAAGGTATGCGCCGCTGCCACTTTTGAAAAAGATTGGTTGCCCGCCCACCCGAGCAAAAGCCCGAACGGGAGAATTGACCCCGCCGGGAATGTATTTTTTGGCGTCCTCAAAGAAACGCTGCGATCTTGTCATGACTTGCTCCAGGGTGCTGCCGCGGGCATTCAAGCATTACTTGTGAGTTGATTCAAATGAAATCCCGAAGCCACCTTACGATTGATAGAAGTTTTCTATGTCTTCTCGGGTCAAGATGCCGACTGGAGAATCCAGCAGTGGCGCGCTGATGCGGTTGACAAAGAGTGCCTGCACGCCGGATTGATTCAATGAATTCAGCGCTTCACTTAGCGTTGCCTGTAGGAAAATGCCTGTGACATCTTTTCGAGTCGCGGGAATGGCTGTCAGGTCAATCTGTTCCTCGGATTCGGAGGAAAGATACTGGGCGAGGTCTTCAGTCCTTAAGATAAAAGCCGGTCTTTCTTCTCCATTGACCAGCAGCCAGTAAGGTTTCTGTACAACCAGCAAGCGGGCAGCTTCCAGTTCAATCACAGGCGCTACCCGTTTGAAGCTTCTGGTCATAATGCTCGCAACCGATGCTCTGTTTAGCGTCATCGTTAGTGGGTTTTGTCGGAACTCAAGTCCGAGTATCTCCATTTGAAGGACGAAAAGTGAACGAACCCCGAAGACCTGGCTGGCAGTCATGTTTGCGATAATGATGACAAGCATGGCAGGCAGGATAATGCCTGGACTATTAGTGAGTTCGAGAACTGCCATCAATGCCGCGAGCGGCGCTTGAAGCACCGCTCCCATCATGGCGCCCATACCGAGCATTACATACAGTGCATCCTCAGACAGGCCGGCATCAATGAATCGGGCAAAAAAAGCGAACATACCGCCCGCCATGGCACCAATAAACAGTGTTGGACCAATAAATCCCACGGGCACTCCAAGGGCAATAATTGCAGAGGAAAGCACAAGCTTCAGAGTGAACGCAGTCAGCAGTAATGCCAGTGAGAGTTCCCCTATAAGCGCCAGGTTGACCGTGTCGTAACCGATACCCAGAACCTCGGGAAGGATCAGTGCAGCGCTCCCGGTAAGTAACCCGGCGATCATAATACGTAGCCACATGGCATCCGGTGATATCCTGTAGAACAGGAGCATGCATCGAACATAAGCGGCGGCAATGACACCGATAAATGCCCCTTCCATTACCAGGATAGGGATATCTATGAAGGAAGACATCGCTACCGTTGGTACATCAAATGCGGTCTGCGATCCGAATACAATTTGCGTCATTACCGCGGCGACGACCGAAGCCAGGATTACCGGTATGAAGCCAGCGATCGTGTATTCCATGACGATGACCTCCATTGAAAATATGACCCCGGCTACTGGTGTATTAAAAGAGGCAGAAATTGCGGCAGCGGCCCCACACCCGACTAGCACTCTCACACTGTTGTTTGGCAGCTGAAGGTATTGTCCAATCAGGCTGCTGCCGGCTGCACCCAGATGAATGGCGGGACCTTCCCGGCCGCCAGACTGTCCCGAAGCCAGAGCGACAACGCCGGTGATGAATTGGGCTACCGCATTCCTGAGTGGCATGTGGCCCTGGTGCCTGGCAAGTCGTTCAATGACGTGAACGACCCCGACACGCCGATTTGTTTTGGTTAGCACGCTAAAAATAAGCACCAGGAGTATTGCTCCGGCAATCGGTAGCGAAAAGGCTGCTACTGGATCCAGGGTTTCAAAGCTTTCCGGGCCGTCTTCAAGCAATTGGTCCAGCGGCCACTCAATAGCGAGGCGAAAGGCGATAATAACCAGACCTGTCAGAAACCCTGAAGCGATGCCCAGAATGGCGAATTGAGGTGCTGAATCGATGGAGGCGAGCCGTCGACGGAACGTCCTGATGGAAAGTTTGAACAGTTTCATAACCAGTCTACAAATCGGCGTTTCATAAAAGTGAGCAAAAACAGATGGTTGAAGTACAGCATACGTGAACTGAAAAGTATTGATGAAACACAATCAGGGCTGAACTTTAACGAATTGTGCTAAGCTACACGGTCCATTTTGTCACTTACCTCGGGGCAGCTATGGCAGCAGTAAAAGGCAGCAAGCAATATCAGATGGTCGTAGTACCCTACCGGCCTTTATATAAGGCTATGATCTTTTTAGCTTTTTTATTCGCGATGGCCGTATTTGGCTGGTTGACCTACGAATTTGGGAATAATCAGGGTCTCGAACTGAAAGTCGAAGTGGTCCGGGAAAAGGACATGATCAGCAAGGAGTTGGGAGAGGCCAGGGCCCTGATCAGCGAAATGAGGCAGGAAATTGCGGATCTCACGGTGGGAGGTGAGATTGATAACCAAGCCAATGAAGAAGTTCGGCAGACAATTGAAAACCAGCAGAATCTGCTGGCAGCGCAGAATGAAGAAATCAGCTTTTACAAAGGCGTCATGCTGCCGAATGTCGCGAACAAGGGGCTTCGGATTGAGCGGATGGATGTAATCTCAAACGTGCCAGGCAGGGTGAGGTACTCGCTGTTGCTTACCCAGGTAGTGGATAAGCATGATTATGTGCAAGGTGGGGTACGGATATCCCTGCTTGGTCAAAATGATGGTCAGGAAGAGACTATTCAGGTCAGTGAATCGGGTCAGGTCAGTGAATCGGGCCGTGATAAATCTGGGGCGATTAAATTTCGGTTTCGCTATTTCCAGAACATCATTGGTGAACTGCAGTTGCCCGAAGGGTTTGTACCCCGAGAGGTTATGGTTGTGGCGCAGTCATCAGGATCAAATGCTCAGCGATTGGAGAAAACATTCGACTGGCCGTTATAAAGGAGGGTAGGCATGTTTAAGAAAGAAGGACGAAGTGAATCAGGGACAACTCTGGTTGCAGCCAACTGTGAGCTGGTAGGTGACGTGCATTTTAGTGACGAACTGTTGGTGAACGGGATTGTAAAGGGGAATATCTATGCCCAATCCGGATCTAAAGCCGTTGTTAGGATCAGTGAGAAGGGTCGTGTCCAGGGTGAAATTCGAGTTCCCAGAATAATTGTAAATGGCGAAGTGTTCGGTGACATTTGGTCGGACAAGCACATTGAACTTGCAGCAAAAGCCGCAGTAAAAGGTAATGTCTACTACCATTTGATTGAAATGGTACAAGGCGCGAGAATTGATGGGCAATTAGTTCATCTGCAGGATGGTAAGCAGGAAGTGGCAGAGTCGAAACCTGCGAAGGCTGCAGAGAAAGCCGATGAAGACGCCGCGGCACTTGTAACAGCGGTTAAGAACCAGACTGCCTAGCTCTTGTAGACTAGTATCGGAGTAAACTTATCTTGAAACTTAACAACAAAGGCGCAATCTAAAAGATTATGGAAGCAACAACATTTGACCCAATCGCAATGACCTTTTCAGATGCCGCCGCCGGTAAGGTAAAGGCGCTCATAGAAGAAGAGGAAAACGAGCATCTTAAGCTGCGAGTATTCGTCACGGGTGGAGGCTGTTCCGGTTTCGAGTATGGTTTTACTTTCGATGAAGATGTCGAAGAAGATGATACCCAGGTCAGTAAAGCGGGTGTGGCGCTACTGATTGACCCTTTGAGCTACCAGTATCTGGTTGGCTCAGTCATTGACTACCAGGAAGATTTACAGGGTTCACGGTTTGTCGTGACAAACCCGAATGCCGCGACAACCTGTGGTTGTGGGAATTCTTTTGCTATCTAGCCGCCACTTGAGCGATCACCTGGGGGTAGCGACGCGTACCCCTTGCCTGAAATAGATTCGAGTCGAGCCAGTACTGGCGACACACTATCCCTGAACCTTTCCAGCTCGTCCCTGGCGATGGGCAATGCTTTTGGCAATGATACGGTCTTGGGGTTGCGATGCACGCCGGTGACCAGGAACTCGTAGTGCAGGTGTGGCGCAGTCGCCCACCCGGTAGCACCGACGTAGCCAATTGTCTGCCCTTGTTTGACCGACTTGCCAGGCTTGATGCCCTTGCCAAACGCTGACAGGTGGAGGTATTTAGTGGTGTATTGCTCTCCGTGCTGAATAACGATGTACTTACCCGATGCGCTATTTTGTCTTCGAGTAGTGACTTTACCATCACCGGAAGCCAACACAGGTGTACCTCGTTTTGCAGCGTAATCAATTCCGCGGTGAGGCATGACCTTCTTGTGAATTGGATGCAAGCGGCGTAGGTTGAATGAGGAGCTCACATAGGAAAAATGCACCGGGTCTCTTAGAAAAGCCTTACGCATACTGAGACCTTCAGGGGTGTAGTAGTCGGAGTGACCCTCTATATCGATGTACTTTACTGCTTCGTGACGTTTACCCATATTGGTAAAAACAGCGGCGATGATACTGCCTTCCTTGACGAGTTCGCCGTCAACATAGATCTCTTCGAACATGAGGCTAAACGAATCCCCGGCCCTAAGGTCCAGTGCAAAACTGATGTCCCACTGATAGATGTGGCTCAGCTGCATGATGATATTGTCGGAGAGCCCTGCGGCCTTTCCGGCATGATAGAGGGAAGGGTTTTCTTTCGTGATTTTCGCTGATTCAAAGGCGACAATCGTTTCTGGCGTCGCAGACTGCCAGCTGGCAACGAAGCTCTGGTCTTGCCTGTGAATCAACAGCGTATCGAGAGCATTCTTTTTGTATTGGATGGCAAGAAGCTCACCGCTGGATGTGATCTTGAAACCAAGTTTCTGTCCGGGGAGTATTTTCCTGAGTGACGAAACTGGTTTTCCCAGATTGACAATATTTTGTAGGTCTGCGGCAGGCAGCTTGTTGCGCTTAAAAATACGCGCGAGGTTATCGCCTGGTTGGATGGTCATGTTGATCCAGCGACTGTTGCTGGCCTCCATCTGCTCCTGTTTTACCGGCAGTTCGTTTACGCTGACAACATTCGCGGTTCCAGCTACTTCCAGTTGCAGGGAAACCGGTGCCTCAGAGGGCGATTCGCTCTGGTGGGCAGGCAATGCAGTAATCACGATCGCCAGGAATGCGGTGGCTAACAGGGCGGCTTTCACATGTGATTTAGGATAACTATGCATAAAAGCCGAAATGTAGAGTATTTTTCTACAGTTAAGTCTGAGAAGCTAACGCTAACCATATAAAATATATAGAAATAATGGAAGCTTTCGCTGTTGGATGAGGGCGATATCAGTCGAAAACGAGCCAAATGGTCGCGTCGCCGAATGAGGTTTGCTTGAATTTGCTGTGATATACGGTATGTTGCGCGCGTATTAAGGGCTGGCACCGATACTCAGGTGGCCGTACAGATGGAGTATGTTAGAACCAGTGGTTATTAAATGAACATTATTGAACAGTTGCAGGCGTTAGGGCTTGTCGCGCAACTCAGTGCGAACGAGGAGCTTGTAAACCACCTGGGTTCATCCATAAGAACGGTTTATTGCGGATTTGACCCAACCGCTGACAGCTTGCACATTGGAAACCTGGTTCCTCTGCTGGCGCTCAGAAGATTTCAGTTGGCGGGGCATCGGCCTTTGCTGCTCGTTGGTGGTGCGACGGGAATGATAGGTGATCCCGGTGGTCGGGATAGCGAAAGAGAATTACAGTCTGCTGAAGTGGTCGAACGCCAATTGGCTCGAATTCGGTCGCAGGCGAGCCAGTTTCTTGATTTTGAGTGTGGAGAAACCTCGGCGGTGGTCGTCAATAACGCGGACTGGACGAGGAATCTGTCGGTCATCGATTACCTGCGTGATATTGGCAAGCATTTCTCTGTGAACGCGATGATACAGAAGGAATCCGTCCGGCGGCGAATTGAGGATGTATCGCAGGGCATAAGCTACACAGAATTCAGTTACATGATTCTTCAGTCTTATGATTTCGTTGTGCTGAATCGTGACTATGACTGCACTATCCAGATGGGCGGCAGCGATCAGTGGGGTAACATGACGGCGGGTATCGATCTTGTTCGCAGGATGGAAAGCAAGCAGGCCTACGCCATAACATATCCGTTAGTAACGAAGTCAGACGGTACAAAGTTTGGAAAGAGCTCTGGTGGCGCCATCTGGCTGAATCCGGAAATGACGTCACCGTTTAGTTTTTATCAGTTCTGGATTAATACAGCGGATTCAGATGTGATGAACTATCTCAGGATCTTCACTTTTCTTGCCGGTAATGAAATAGGTGTATTGGCAGCATCGCATGAATCCGATCCGGGCCGGAGGGCGGCGCAGGTTGCGCTTGCGCAGGCAATGACGCGGCATGTGCATGGCGAATCGGGATTGGAGGCCGCAGAGAGGATTACAGGCGCGCTCTTTAGCAACAGTCTTGGCGAGCTTTCCGAAGATGATCTTGGGCAACTCGCTCAGGATGGGATGCCATCATCAACTGTGTCAGACGGCGCCTCTTTGATCGATGTATTAGTGTCGTCTGGCCTTGCTTTGACGCCGAAAGGAGAGGTTACCGCCGGTCAGGCCAGAAAGCTGATTCAGGGAAACAGCGTCTCAGTCAATGGAGAGAAGCAGGTTGATGTTGATTTGACGCTAACTACCGAAGGGGCGCTATTCGGTCGCTTTTTCGTCATTCAAAAAGGCAAAAAGAATCACCATCTTCTGGTCCTTGGCCGCTAGCGGCTTTCTACGAGCAAAAAAAAGGGATGCATTCGCATCCCTTTTTTTTGTTGGTGGAGCCAGGCGGGATCGAACCGCCGACCTCCTGCGTGCAAGGCAGGCGCTCTCCCAGCTGAGCTATGGCCCCAAGGTCACTTGGCTGGTTTCATTAAACTCGCACAAGATCTGGGTTCTTACCTGGTGGGTCTGGGAAGATTTGAACTTCCGACCTCACCCTTATCAGGGGTGCGCTCTAACCAACTGAGCTACAGACCCGGGTAAGTTTCCAACCTGATGCTTTGCATCCGGTTGAGGGCGCGTATTATACGCAGAGCGTTACTTTTTACAAACGACCTTAATGATTAAAAGCACACATCCTGAATTTGAGAAATTGATCGCTGGTAACCCGGTGAATTCAACGCTTGAGTTGCTGGATTTTCTCGATGGTATTGGTGTTCCTTATACCAGGCAGGGTCCAGTTTTAACGCTAAATCCTGGGATGGAGCTTCTGGACGAAGCCGCCATTCGCACTGAATTACAGCGTTTGGTTTCGGAGTTGCAGATGTCGACATTGGATCTGGAGATCCACCGGGTAACGCAATCAACAAATGATGTGGTGATGCAAAGGCTCGTTGAAGGCCAAAGTACCGCGATTTTATGTGCCGCAGAGATGCAGACCGCGGGCAAAGGCAGGCGTGGCAGGCGATGGATCTCTCCGTTCGGCAGGAATGTTTACCTCACATACGGTCGATTTATCGGCCGCCAGTTGTCGGAGCTGGGTGGACTATCGCTGGTTGTCGGCATGGTGGTGGTGGACGTTCTTCGGGCCATGGGTTTGGAGCGGGTTGGGCTAAAATGGCCAAATGACATTCTGTTAGGCGGTGGAAAACTTGGAGGAATACTCGTGGAACTCCGGGCTTCTGATGCTGGTGGTATCGGGTTAGTTGCAGGCGTGGGCCTAAATCTTGCGCTCAACGTGGAGGAATCCTTGAGCATTGATCAGCCCTGGAGTGCTATCAGCTCTCAGCTGGAGATGCCGCGCAACATTTTGCTTGGGGCGCTTGGCGGGAGGATAGTGAATGCAATCCAGGCTTTCGAGGATGTAGGGTTTGATTCCTTTGCGGAGAAGTGGAGCGACTATAATCTCTATGCGGGACAGCAGGTCAACGTTATTCGTGGCAGCGAGACAATATCTGGAATCGATAGCGGCGTTGATCAGGAGGGTAATCTGTTGTTACGAACCGGAGCGGGCCTGGAAGTACACAATTCGGGAGAAGTCAGTGTGAGGCCGGTCACCAGAACATGAAGTGGATTTTTTATTCCTTGCTGCTCGCTAACCTGACTTATATGGCAGTGAACCTATGTGGCCAAGGGACAGCCCGGGTCGGCGCGACCGGCAATGCTGGCGATAGTGTTGTTAAAAACGCGAGTCCCTGGGGTTCTGGCTTTGAGCAAAAAGGCACCAGGACTCTGTTTCTATTGGAAGACAACCAGCGTGGCAATAAATCGACCTTGGTGGCGGTAATGGAACAGCCCACGCTGGTGGCTGCGGCGGATGAACTTAAGTCCTGTATGGGTTTGGGACCTTTCGGAAACGTCATCTCTGCACAGGACGTCGCTGAACGGCTAAAGGCTATTGGCTACACCGTTGAGATGACCGCTGTTGATAAGCCCACCGGAGAATCTGATTACAGGGTTGTGATGCCTCCCCTGAGTTCCCTGCAAGGAGCATTTCGAAGGCATCGTGAGTTTAAATCGCGAGATATCGATAGCTTCGTCATTACCAAGGGCGGGGATGCGCAGGGAATATCATTGGGAGTCTTCTCCTCCAATGGCGTAGCTGAGGATTATCGACAGGCACTTATCGGTCTGGGCTACGACGTATTGGTGAAAGTCATACCGAGAGTCAACCGGGGCTACTGGGTTCAGATTAGCCAGGAAATATTCCCTGAAGCATTGCTTTCAGAAATCGCTGCTGAATTTATTGAGGTTGAAGTGACAGAAACTGGCTGTATGAATGAGTAGCAGTCTCACATTTAATGCCATTGTAATTGATAGCGGCGTCACAATCGCATACAATCCGCTTCGCTCCTGAGGCTGGCTTGATCGGCCATTGATAAAATCTGCCTTAACTTACTGTTTTTAAAAGTTTTGCGCCGCTATAGCTCAGTTGGTAGAGCAACTGATTTGTAATCAGTAGGTCCCGAGTTCGACTCTTGGTGGCGGCACCAGATTTTGTAGCAGTGTTACTGCCCAAGGTTTAGCGAAATATATTTTCAAAAGGCACCCGGTGGTGCTTTTTTTGTCGATTAAACCGGCAAAACAACAATAAGAGATATCAGCTCAGGAATATTATGAGTAGTTTGACGAAAAACGACTATTAATCAGACTTTTCGGAAAATTAGATTTGACAAGCACTAGACTCGAAGGCAGAATCTAGCGCCTCTTTTTGGAGGGGTTCCCGAGCGGCCAAAGGGATCAGACTGTAAATCTGACGCGTAAGCTTCGGTGGTTCGAATCCACCCCCCTCCACCAAGGTGGGATGGATCCAGGAACGTTATTAACAGCAGGATTGGCGGGTATTGTTTAATGGTAGAACCTCAGCCTTCCAAGCTGATGATGCGAGTTCGATCCTCGCTACCCGCTCCATAGCGAAGGAGAAATATTTACACGCTCATATAGCTCAGTCGGTAGAGCACTTCCTTGGTAAGGAAGAGGTCACCGGTTCAAATCCGGTTATGAGCTCCACTAATAATCGGCGAATACTGGGTTTTCATATCAATTCAGGTGTCATAGTAAGGAGAGGGCTGGAATGTCCAAAGAAAAATTTGAGCGGACAAAGCCGCACGTAAATGTAGGAACCATTGGTCACGTTGACCATGGTAAGACGACGCTGACAGCGGCGATTACCAAGGTCTGTGCAGAGACATGGGGAGGCGAGTTCCAGGCGTTTGACGCAATT
>JABJED010000233.1 GCA_018665025.1 Gammaproteobacteria bacterium | reverse complement strand
AGTACATAGCTCTTCAAGTACATAGCTCTTCAAGTACATAGCTCTTCAAGTACATAGCTCTTCAAACGAAATAGTCATGTATTAAGATTTGGTTGAATAATAACACTCGTAACAAAGAGCAGACAGAGGATAGGAATTATAACAGGTCTTTTCGAACGAAAGCCTGAGTATCGAATCAGATCGGTTGCCTGCTTGTTTTATGAAAGAGTGGCGCCGTATGTCGATTAGTGGTTAAACGCTACCAAGTTTTTTGTTGTTTGTGGTTATTGGCTGACCTGGTGATGGACGATTAGCTAACGTAATTTTCTGTTGGCCTAGGGATAAATGCGCTGCCGTGATTTCAACCATAAGATCGCGGCAAAGAGATCGTTTTGCGGCCCTTGACCCGGCCTTTGCCGGTGCACAGCGGACAGACAGAAATATCTATATCAAATACACGCTTGAGCCGCTCAGCCCAACTCAGTGACGCGCTTGGCAGTGCTTGGCAGTGCTTGATCGACAGAGGTTTCAGTGGCGGTCTGTATTGTCGGTTTCTTTGATTTGTTGCGCGACGGTTTCGCTGAACCAGGAACCACCGCCCGCCTGAATGGCGAGGATTTTCAATCTTATGAGACATCTGTTACTTTCACGACCACCCGGGTTATCGATCTAAATATGAGTTCACAAACAGAAGAAACAGGCTCCCTTCAAGCGGCAATGAAGCACGCCTCACAATTGCTGGAAGCTGATCCGGTTCTCGCGGTTGAGCAGTTACAGGCAATCCTGGAAGCAATCCCGAATCATGGACCCGCTTTATTACTTCTGGCCATCGCCAGGCGGCGATTAGGGCAACCACAGGCGGCGCTGGAAATTCTGGTACCTTTAATAGAGGTACAGAAAAACGTCTCAGCAGCACATTTCGAGCTGGGGCTTACCCAGGCTGCACTCGGACGGGGTGATCAGGCTATCCTTGCACTACGCAGAGCTGTGAAGTTGAATCCAAAACATCCACTGGCCTGGCGGCATCTCGCCGATCACCTGATGGCCATTGGCGATACGCAGGCGGGCGATGAGGCTTACGCCCATCATATTCACTGCTCAACGCAGAACCCGAGGTTGCAGCGGGCGGCGGCTGCAATGGTTAAAAACGACATGGCAACGGCAGAAAGGTTGTTAAAAACACACCTGAGCGAAACGCCTACCGATGTTCCAGCAATCAGAATGCTGGGCGAAGTTGCTGTCAGATGTGGACAAAATAACGATGCTGAAAATTTATTCTTGCGGTGTCTACAGCTTGTCCCAAGCTTTGCATCCGCTCGTTATAGTTATGCTGTCTTGCTGCATCGACGAAATCACTCCGCGGAAGCGCTGGTAGAGGTTGAACGTTTGTTGCTGGATGATCCGAATTCTCCAAGCCATCGCAACTTATGTGCCGTCGTGCTTAGTCGGATTGGTGAGTATGCTCGTTCCATTCAGTTTTATGCGCGGCTGCTGGATGAGTACCCGGGTAATGCCAAAGTTTGGCTCAGTTACGGGCACGTGTTGAAAACTGCAGGTCAACAGCAGACCTGCATTGACGCTTATCGCCAGAGTATCAACATTAACCCCTCTTTTGGAGAAGCCTACTGGAGCCTGGCTAATCTGAAGACTTTTAGATTTACCGAGAATGACCTCGAGGCTATGCACCAGCAAGTTTCAAACACTGAGCTCGATAATGAAAATCGTCTGCATTTTCATTTTGCTATGGGGAAAGCCTTTGAAGATACAAAGGATCATGCGCAAGCCTTCGAGCATTACAAGAAAGGCAACGAAACTTACAGTGAAGAGATTAACTATAATGCTGATCTCAACCACAAGCGAATTCAGAGCCTGAAAAAGCAGTTTACCCCAGACTTTTTTGCGGCCAGGACTGATTCCGGTACGGATAGACACGACCCAATATTTATTGTTGGCATGCCCCGGTCGGGCTCCACACTGCTCGAACAAATTCTCTCCAGCCACTCTGCTGTGGAAGGCACCACTGAATTGCCGGATATTATTAGTATGGCGAAAGTGCTGCGCGAGGAGGCAGGTTCAGGTGAAATTGCGGTATTTGCCGAAGTACTTGCATCGAAGAGTAGTGAAGAACTCCGTCAGATGGGAGAGCATTATCTGGAAACAACGCGTGTGCATCGCAAAACCGACAGTGCCTTTTTTATCGACAAGATGCCCAACAACTTTTTGTACATTGGTCTGATCCATTTGATATTACCCAATGCAAAGATCATTGATGCCAGACGACACCCATTGGGCTGCTGCTTTTCCAACTTCAAACAATATTATGCCCGTGGCCAGAGTTTTAGTTACGCATTATCCGATATGGCGCACTTTTATCGTGATTACGTGGAATTGATGGCACATTTTGATGAAACCCTGCCAGGCAGAATTCACCGTGTGCACTATGAGAACACAGTTGCGGATACCGAGTCGGAAGTCCGCCGAATGCTTGACTATTGTGGCTTACCCTTCGAGCCTGGCTGCCTGAAGTTCTTCGAAAATGCCCGTCCTGTTCGCACAGCAAGCTCAGAACAGGTGCGCCAGCCGATCTACCGGGAAGGAACAGAACAATGGCTAAATTATGAGGCGTGGCTTGATCCGCTGAAAATCGGGCTGGGAGACGTCCTTGAACTCTATCCTGAGGTACCAAATTACTAGAGGCGGACGGATGGTCTCCTGGATCATTGGGTCGTGTTGGACCAATTATCAGGGCATTTTGGCCAGAGCTGGGCATTTGATCTGCATTAAATAGCTAAATGTGCTAATTTGGAGCCAAATTATCGCGTAATGAACAATAGCGCTTGTGTGTAAACAACAGCAGCCGCAAGTCGTTAAGCTGCGGAAGTTGTAAAAAAAAGGAGTTAGTTAATGTACCGATCCCGTTTGAGGAACTTACCAACCCGTTTTATCGAAACCCCGCTGGCAGCGGCCATGTTATTACTCAGTCCTGGTCTGGCAGCAGCAGATGACGCAAGGGCCATCGAAGAGGTAGTCGTTACCGCCCAAAAACGCTCTGAGAACATGCAGGATGTACCAATCAGCATCGTTTCACTGGGTACCGACGCACTTCGTGAAAGAGGCATCAAAGATTTTATTGATTACACGCAAGCATTACCTAGTGTCGCGATACAAAAATCAGTTGCAGGCGCCGGAACCAATCTGGTTTACATGCGTGGTATTGCTACAGCAGGTGATGGCCAGTCGAGTACTTCTCAGCCTAGCGTTGGCATGTATCTGGACGAAATGCCCATTACAACCATCCAGGGGAATCTGGATATTCACATGTATGATATCGCACGTGTGGAATCGCTTAACGGACCACAAGGTACGCTTTATGGTGCAAGCTCACAGGCTGGAACGATCAGGATTATAACCAACAAACCAGATTTATCTGGATTTTCTGCCGGTTACAGCATCGAAGGCAACATTGTTGATAATGATGATGCAGGCTATGTGGCAGAAGGCTTTGTTAATATTCCTCTCAGTGACACTATGGCCATTCGCCTGGTGGGTTATTCCCGATCTGATGCGGGTTATGTCGATAATGTCAGGGGAACCCGAACCTATCCCGGTCGGGCTAGCACAACGCTTGATGACATCACTAACGACAACGCAAACGTTGCAGAGGATAACTACAACACGTACGAGACAGTCGGTGGTCGTGCCGCACTTAAAATTGATTTGAACGACAACTGGACTGTGACGGGCACCGTGATTGCTCAGCAGTCCGAAGGTGAAGGTTCATGGGGTGAGGATCTAAGCAGTTTTGTCTCGGGCGAAAATGAGGTTACCCATTTTCAAGATGAGTTTACGGATGACGAGTGGTATCAGCTTGGCGTGACGATTGAAGGCACCGTCGGTAGTTTTGATGTCACATTCACCACTTCCTATATGGATCGTGAGTTTGAAGGTTCCTTTGACTATTCAGACTACTCGTACTGGTATGACACCATCTATACCACTGGGTACTACGCCGATTTGCGTTTTGACAATACCGGCGCTCGAGTTGCACCTAATGCGTTTTTCCCTGATGCCGGTACCCGAAATATGCCGGGTGACTATTTCACAAATGACGACGCCTATACAAAACACAGCACGGAGTTACGCATCAGTTCCTCAGCGGAAAACCGTTTACGGGGAATGGTGGGCTTGTATACCTTTAAACAGGAGCATGACTTCTATCAGGCATTTAGAGCCGACGGTCTTCCCGATGTATTGCTCATGAATGCCGGTGAACCGGGGGCCCAGCAGTTCCCTGACACAGTTTATCTCAATAGTTATGACCGAGAAGATACCGACGAGGCTATATTCGGCACCCTAAGCTACGACATCACAGATGATCTGGAAATCACCGTGGGTGCACGATTCTTTAGACCAGAAGTGACGGTTAAAGGGTTCTTTGGGTTTGGTCAGGGTTTCACCCCGCAATGGTCAAGCAACGGTGAGAATAAATGCATCACACAAACGGACTATAAAGATGCACCTTGCCTGAATGTTGACAAGGGTATCGATGAAAGCGAACACATCGGACGCGTAAACCTGACCTGGTCAATTTCCAACGATCACATGGTTTATGCAACCTGGTCTGAGGGTTACCGTCCAGGCGGTATCAATCGGGCTCCCGCTGCAACCGAGTACGTTTCAGACTTCCTGACCAACTATGAGTTTGGCTGGAAAACCATGTGGGCTGACGGCACTTTCCAATTCAATGGCGCTGTTTTTCAAGAAGACTGGGAGGACTTCCAGGTCTCCTTTGTTGGCGCCAACGCGATTACTCAGGTTAACAATGGCCCCTCGGCGGACGTAACTGGGCTTGAGGCACAGATGCTCTGGCTACCGACAAACGCTCTGGAAATATCAGCGTCGTTTGCATGGATTGATTCTGAACTGAATGGCGATTATTGCGTGGGATGTAATAGCGATGGGTCGTCCTGGGCACCATCGGGCACTCAACTGCCTGTAACTGCCAAGTTCAAGGGCAATGTATTGGCGCGTTATAACTTTGTAATGGGTGGATTCGACTCATATCTGCAGGGTACGCTGTCCCATGAAGGGTCGCGCGGGTCAAGCCTGAACGTGGCTGATAACGAGATCAGGGGTGATGTTCCTTCCAGCAATCTGGTTGATCTGGCGGCTGGTATTCGACGTGACAACTATTCGATTGATCTGTTTGTTAAAAACGCCACCGATGAGGATGCTGCGCAGTTCCTGACTTCGGGATGTGCAACCGGAACTTGTGGTACCCAGAGCTATGGCGTAAGGCATAGACCACGTACCATTGGACTCAGGTTTACGCAGGATTTCTGATTGTCTGCCTGATGTGAGCTGAAGAGCACACAAAATAAGCGTATCTGACCATTTGATTGGTCAGGTACGTTTTTTTTGCGGCAAATTTGATGCCGCCAAGGAGATGTTACTCAGTGGCGGTGTTAACCCACAGCGGATTGCTGTATACGCTCTTGCATTCCAGGTCCTCAACAACCAGGCTAAACCAGGTGTCCTCCTGCGGTGTGGCCTTAAAACTCACCGCTGTTAGATCGACAAGGCCCGCTAAGTTTTGGGTCTATGATACCTGTCCCTGTTCGATCAGCTGGACACTTTTTAAGCCATTAACTATCTGCACCGAAAAGTTGAGTATAAGTTGAGTCCCTGCTTGGTGGTCAAGCTGCTCGCCAAACACCCGCTCCGGGTAAGAGATGAGGAATTATAACAGGGCTTTTCGAGCGAAAGCCTGAGTATCGAATTAGATCGGTTGCCTGCTTGTTTTATGAAAGAGTGGAGCTGTATGACTGGTAGTGGTTAAACGCTACCAAGTTTTTTGTTGTTTGTGGTTATTGGCTGATCTGGTGATGAGCGATTAGCCAACGTGCTTTTCTGTTGGCCTATGGATAAATGCGCTTCAGTGGTTTCAACCATCAGATAGCGGCAAAGAGATCGTTTTGCGGCCCTTGCCGGCGCACAGCATCAGGTGGCGCGCGTTGCTTCAGATGCGCCAGAATGGTCTGGATCGCGTCCGGATCACTTACTCCTAGTACGGCTTGTCCAGTTCAAGGTATCGACTGGCTATACACCACTGTCCGTTTTCTTTTATCACCTGGTCGCGATAAACCCCCGAGGACAGGAGCTGAATATCGTCGTTCTCCGTAGTCATTAAAGTCAGGTTGGAAATGACGACAGTCTTGTCGTCCGCGACTTCGAAGAAAATGTTCGAAATGACGTGGCGGCGCACATCGGTCTGTTCCGCCATGGACCCGGTCATCAAGTCCATGATGCCGCTTTTGCTTTCAAATGGCCCAATCAGATCGCCACCGGCAATTCGCATACTAAAGCTGGCTTGTTCAGCGAAACACGCTTCGAGCATGCCAATCTCCCGCTCATCGTAGGCATACGCAGCCCGGCTCAATAACTCATGAATTTCTAGTTTTTCTTCAATATTTATACTCATGCCTCTACCTCCATACATAAAACATTCAGTACCCCGGAAACAACTAGGACAACTAAAAATATCTATTGTACTTTTCTTGTCATTGAGAACAGGAATTATAACAGGTCTGGTTCGATACTCAGACTTTCGCTCGAAAAGCCCTGTTATAATTCCTATCCTCGGTGACCAGGGTTTTCTGCCAAGGCGCGATCCTGATTGGTTGAAGCTGGCGCCAACGCAGGACAAGGCATTTATTCTGATGGGTGGCGCAGCTCACATTTCCCATGTGCTGGATGACAACAAGCCTGGCTATAGCGAACGCTTTAAAGGGCTGAGACTTTTTTTCAACGTCACGTTAGCCTACCATGTTAGCCAAAATTCGAGTTCAGGAACTCAAGTCATTATGCCATCAGCGCACGAAGCACATTCCGCGTTAGAGAAACTGCCCAAAGTCGAACTACATTGTCATCTCGAAGCCTGTTTCCGTCGGCAGACCATGATGGCGCTCGGAGCTTCGCTCGGGCTTGATGCACCACAGAACGTCAAAGAGTTTTGTGCAGAGTGGCTGCTGACCGAGCCCGAGAAGAATCTTGCTGTTGCACTGCAGAAGTTTTCCAATATTCAGTCCGTTTGGGCGAACGAATCAATTATCGAAAGGCTGACGTATGAGGCCTGTGAATATGGATACAACCAGGGAATCAAAATTTTCGAACTGCGATATTCACCCGACTTCATTGCCGCAGGTCACCCGGAACTGACGTTCGACAAGATTCACCGCGCTATTGTCGCCGGTATTGAGCGGGCCAGCCATCTCGACATCGCCGTCGGTCTGATTGGCATTGTGCAAAAAACCTTGCCAACGAAGCAGGCTGCCTACACCGGCGATTTTATCGCAGCCCACAACGACACCTTCGTCGGCATCGATATGGCCGATCAGGATATCGGCGATGAAATTATGCGATTCGCACCAATCATTGAAAAAGCGCGGGCGGCGGGCCTGCATTTCACGACGCACGCAGGAGAGGAACCCGTCCCGGATGCTCCGCGACACGTTTACGAGGCGATCGAACATCTGGGTGCGGAGCGTATCGGTCACGGCATCCATATTATCCGGGACTCGGCGGTGATGGACTATGTTATCGAGAAGGGTGTGATGCTGGAAGTGTGCCCAACGAGCAACTGGCTAACGAGCTCCGTTCCGAGTACCGCTGAGCATCCTGTGCGGCGATTGATGGAGGCAGGGGTTCAGGTGTCGATCAACTCAGACGACCCCGGCCTCTTCGATATCGATCTTTGCCACGAGTACGCCCTCATGCAAAGCGAACACAATTTTTCTGTGGCGGAGTTCGATCGTTGTAACGATCTGGCCGCTTCACACAGCTTCATCGCGCCTGAGCGAAAACAGGCGGTATGGCCGCGGCCTATCGAGTGACCTGCAGGCGGTCATTGCAGTGTGCCTTCACCCGTATCGCCCTTATCTGCTTCGGCGATGTGACTTTCGGCTTGTAGAAATGCAACCGGCAAGGCCATAGCCAGAATCACGGGATAAGCCATCATTATCTGGTTTAAGGGAAGATCCCCAACTGAACGATCTATAAGAAAGCCGGGGAGAGGCATAAGCAACCCTGAGAGTAAGAAGGAGGCGCAGGTCAACAAGATGTTACACCGAAAAGGGAATGGCTTGTGAACCATGACGACTAGGTAATGATCGAATTCCATACCGTAATGTATCAGGCTGGTGAGCCTGCAGTCGGCCACGCGGCCTGTGTTACTGCAGATGGCAAACGGACATGGGCAAACACGAAGGTCCTGCAGCTCGCCGTCGAAATGACGCAATCAGGATTTTGTGGCCGCAGGGCCAGCATCAACGGAGACGGTGTGCTAAGCATACCGTAAGACTATGAATACATTTCTGGAAAAGATGGGCTATGCAGAGCAAGACAGGGTCCTCATTACTCACATCGATGACATGGGGTTCTGCCACGCAGCGAATGCCGCGTCTTTGATGTGTCTGCGTAGCGGTGCCGCTAGTTGTGGTTCCGTGATCGTTAACTCGCCCTGGTTTTTGGAAGCTGCGAAAATATGTAAAGAAAATCCGCAATTTGATGTCGGTGTGCACCTGACCCTGACTTGTGAATATCCCACTTTTCGCTGGTCTGCGCTCAGCTCCAGGGATCCATCGAGTGGTTTGATAGATGCAGAAGGTTACATGTGGCACACCCGTGAAGATGCTGTTCGCAATGTAAAAGAAGATGCAGCTGAAGCTGAAATGAGAGAGCAAATCGACAGGGCGCTAGCTGCGGGGATTGATGTCACGCATATTGATACTCACATGGGGTCCGTGGTTCACCCGAAATTTCTTCGAATATATCTTAACCTCGCCAGAGAATATTGTATCCCTGCATTCCTGCCAAACATTACCCTTGACAGGCTGGCGGCCCTTCGTGAAAACGAGATGGCCAACGGTTATCTGGAGGCGCTTGAAGGCGTTGATCTGGATAGCGTGCCTACGCTCGACGAAATTATTATCGATACGCTAGTTGATCTTGACGATAAAAAATCTTTTTATCGTGAATTAATTGACGACATCAAACCCGGGCTCACCCATCTCCTGTTTCACCCAGCAAAGGATGGAGAAGAGTTAAAGGCAATTGCGGACACTTTCGCTTCCCGTAATGCAGATTATGAAGCGTTCAGTGACCCTGACCTCAAAGCGTATATAGAGGCCGCTGGTATCAAACATATAGGATACCGGGAGTTAAGGGCACATCTTTGAAGTGCTCGATTGAAACACTTGGTGAATCGCGGGAGTGTTAATATGATATCAAGTAAGCCTTTGGTAAATCTTACAGCATTGATCAGCGTCTTACTTATTGGCTGTTCGCAATCGGAACCCCTGGAGGACATAAAAATCACTTATCCAGAAACAAGAATGGGCGATGTTGTTGATACTTATTTTGGGGTCGAAGTCCCTGATCCATATCGTTGGCTGGAGGACGATCTAAGCAATGAGACAGGAGATTGGGTCAAGGCGCAGAATGAAGTTACAGCCGGATACCTCATGCAGATTCCCTATCGAGCAGAACTGAAGGAAAGGCTGGAGAACCTGTGGGATTACGAGAAGGAAACCGAACCGTTCCGCGAAGGTAATTTCACCTATTTTTATCGTAACAATGGACTGCAGGATCAGTATGTTGTTTACCGAACAAATGATACCGGAAAGGAAGAATTATTCCTGAACCCAAATACATTTTCAGAAGACGGGACGACATCTTTGTCTGCTCTGTCATTTTCCAGGTCAGGGAGCATTGCTGCCTATTCGATTTCTGAGGGTGGCAGCGACTGGCGGAAAATTATCGTATTGGATGCCATCACAAAAGAACAAATAGAAGCACCGCTGGTTAACATTAAGTTCTCTGGCCTTTCATGGCACGGTGACGAGGGATTCTATTACTCAGGTTATGACAAACCTGAAGGCAGTGAGCTTTCTGCAAGGGTTGACCAGCATAAACTTTTTTTCCACAAACTGGGGCAACCTCAATCCAGTGATGAATTGATATTCGGCGGATCTGCGCAGCAGAAACGTCGATACGTTAGTGCCACAGTGACGGAAGATGATCGTTATCTTTTGATCGAGGGTGCGCAGTCGACGACAGGTAATGACTTGTATCTCATGGACTTGGCAAGTCGTGATAGAGAACTGGTCACGATTCTCGATCATATGGACTCGGACACCTACCTGCTCGACAATCGCGGCAGTAAACTTTTTCTCATGACCAATCTCGACGCCCCAAACCAACGGGTCGTGACAGTTGATGCCAGTGAACCCACCCAGGATAAGTGGTTGGACTTTATCCCGGAATCGGCCGATGTTCTGAGTGCCTCGGTAGGCGGCGGATCTTTTTTTGCGCACTATATGATCGGCGCGATCTCCCGTATTTACCAATATGACGTCGGGGGGAACAGGCTTCGGGAAGTTCCCCTACCTGGTATTGGTACGGCGACAGTAATTGAAGGAAAGCGAAACGAAAAGGAACTCTATTATAGCTTTACTAACTACATGACGCCTTCAAGCCTTTACAAATTTGATGTCCAGGAAGGTGACTCTGTCGTCTATCGAAAATCATCTGCTCAGTTCGATGCAGGAGACTACGAGTCGAAACAGGTGTTCTTCAACTCCCGCGACGGTACGAAAATACCCATGATCATCACTCACAAAAAAGGAGTGATTCTTGATGGCAAGAATCCCACGATACTTTATGGTTATGGTGGTTTCGATATCAGCCTGACTCCGGCATTCAGTATTACTAATGCTGTTTGGATGGAGCTCGGTGGTATTTACGCAGTGCCGAATATCCGGGGCGGGGGCGAATACGGGAAGACCTGGCACGATGCCGGAACGCAATTGAAGAAGCAGAATGTATTCGATGATTTTATCGCTGCCGCGGAATACCTGATTGAGAAGAAATACACATCTGCTGACTACCTTGCCCTTCGGGGTGGATCCAACGGTGGATTGCTGGTTGGCGCGGTCATGACGCAAAGGCCAGATCTGATGAAGGTTGCGCTACCCGCTGTGGGGGTCATGGATATGCTTCGGTATCACACTTTTACTGCTGGTGCCGGTTGGGCATACGATTATGGAACTTCCGGGCAGAGCAAAGAGATGTTTGAGTATTTGAGAGCTTATTCGCCAGTTCACAATATCAGGCAGGGCGTGGCTTACCCAGCGACGCTGGTGACCACTGGTGATCACGATGATCGCGTGGTACCGGCGCATTCCTTCAAGTTTGCCGCCAGTCTACAGGCGAAACAAACCGGTAATAATCCCACGCTGATCAGAATTGAAACCAAAGCCGGGCACGGAGCAGGAACCCCGGTTTCAAAGATCATAGACCAGTATGCGGATATATTCGGTTTTACCTTGTTCAGCATGGGGATTGAGCTGTTGCCCCATCGTGAGCTTCACGAGAATTAGAATTGCGGGTTCGTCAGACGGCGACTAGAAGGGTTTGTCCCCGGTAAGGCTGATTCGATGCATTAATCTTCTCTGTCCTGGATAGTCATTCAGTGGATAGTGCTGGCACGCACGGTTGCCCCAGAATGCCAGACTTCCTTTCCGCCACTGAAAACGACAACAGTATTCTGGTCGTGCCTGTATCTCGAACAGATAATTGAGAAGTCCGTCGCTTTCAAGTTTTTTTGCGGCAGGGGATTCGTTGAGTCGGCAATGCGGTTAACCCTTGTTTGTGCAGCTTCTGATTTGTCTGCGTCGTTTAGGGCATTTATCCCTGACAGGAATTTCTGCAGACCAGAAGAAAGCTGTTCAAATGCCGTATACATATTGGAAAAAAGTGTGTCACCGCCGGTGACCTTTCCCCCATCTTAGAACCAATCGTTCGATGAGATCCCATAACTTAAGCTGCCTGTTCTGCGAAAACAACAGGCGTTAAATAGTCCAGTGAGCTGTGAGGACGAACGTAGTTGTACTGATACCGCACGCATCGACTTGCGCTCGAAATGCAGCCAGGCGGATCACTAATTGCTCTCAGAGCAGATAACTCACTTGGCAAGCCCGAGATCTTTGGTCCACTCACATTGTTAGGGTTTCCGGTTGTTGATCCGTATTTCCTTCGATCCATCGCTGTAAAAAGTACTTTAGGTTCATGCCGCCCAGCGAGCCATGCGGCCTGATCGTGTTGTATTCCTCCAGCCAGTGATTGATCACCACTCGAGCTTCCGTCATTGAACTAAACAGCCAACGATCCAGGCACGTCGTGGGAAAGATCGAGTTGAAGCTTT
>JABJED010000232.1 GCA_018665025.1 Gammaproteobacteria bacterium | reverse complement strand
GTGCGGCGGTAGTTATAACACGGTGATCCGCGCCCTGGAGCGTCAGGGTCTGGCTGATTGTTTTGGTAATACGGATGTACCGATTTATGTGCTGAACGTAGCGTATCCGCTTATACCGGAAGAAGTGATTCGCTTTTGCGAGAGTAAGAAACAAGTGCTGCTCATCGAAGAAGGCCAGCCGGAATACATTGAACATAGTATGTTTAGTATTCTTCGCAAGGCCGATATCGATACACGACTATATGGTAAGGAAATATTGCCCGCCGCCGGTGAGTATACCGGTCAAATAACCCTACTTGGCATTACGGAATTTTTGGAGCGGTTTCCCGTCGAGGGGCTGAATTTGCGGCTAACAAGTGCAGAAGTGCGCGATTTCCAAAAAGTGCTCGTCGCGGAAGATAGCCAGTTATTAGCCGAAAATGTTCCTCCCAGACCATCGGGACTGTGTACCGGATGTCCAGAGCGCCCAATGTTTTCTGCGATTAAACAGGTACAGAAAGACCTGGGAGAGTTTCATATCTCCTCCGACATTGGTTGCCACTCTTTTGCGACACTTGCACCCTTTAATCTGGGCAATACCATTATGGGTTATGGCTTGTCGTTGGCCAGTTCATCCAGCATCCGCACTGCGCTGCCCCACAAGGCTATCAGCATCATGGGTGACGGTGGCTTTTGGCACAATGGATTGACCAGTGGCGTTACCAGTGCTGTTTTTAATAAACACGATGGCGTACTGATAATCGTAAATAATGGATATGCTGCAGCCACCGGTGGTCAGGATATCCCTTCGCTGGTGCAACCCAATCGTCTGATAGCCACGACAATGGATACTGACAAAGCCAGCAGGCTGGATCAGCAGTCTATCGATGAAGCCTGTCGTGGCGCTGGGGTAAAATGGATTAGAACAGTTAGCACGTACAGCATAGATAAAATGAAAGCTACACTGCGCGAGGCTTTGACCACCGGGGAACCCGGGCTTAAGGTGATTATTGCCGAAGGGGAGTGTATGTTGAACCGGCAGCGCCGGATAAAACCACTGATCAAAAAATCTATCAATGACGGACGCAGGACTGTGCGTTCCAGATTCGTTATCGATGCTGAAACCTGTACCGGCGACCATGCCTGCATAAGATTATCAGGTTGCCCATCACTAACGATAAAGCCAAACCCCGACCCGCTGCGTGAAGACCCGGTAAGTTATGTCGATAACAGTTGTGTTGGGTGTGGGGTGTGTGGAGAGAATGTCCATTCGGCGGTGCTTTGTCCGTCTTTTTCACGGGTGGATCTGATATACAACCCTAGTGCCTGGGACCGCTTTATAGCCAGAGTACGACGACGGGTAATTTCCTGGATGCAGGACGACCAATTGGCGGCGAATTCCCTGTGAGCAATGCTGTAAAACCCATAAAAATGGTAGCAGCAGCGCTTGGGGGTGAAGGCGGTGGTGTGTTTACCAATTGGGTCATCGACGTAGCCGAAGCTAATAACTGGTTGTGCCAGACCACTTCTCTTGCGGGCGTTGCACAGCGTACCGGTGCGACAATTTACTATTTGGAATTGTACCCGCGTGCAGTAGCCGGAAACCAACAGCCCGTGTTATCCCTTTTCCCTGCTCAGGGAGACATAGATATCACTATTACTTCGGAAATTGCCGAAGCAGGGAGGATGATTGAACGAGGTTTTGTCAGCAAAGACAAAACCACCCTTATATCTTCCAGCCATCGGGTGTATGGCATTAGTGAAAAATCCGATGTGGGAGATGGATCAATTGATGCAACTGCATTGCTTGGTCTGGCGGACCGGTACGCAAAGCAATTTATCCACTACGATATGGAGCAACTGGCTAGTGCGCATCAGTCAGTTATCAGTTCCGTCATGCTTGGAGCGCTGGCGGCCTCTGATACCTTGCCCTTTGATAGGGCAAGTTACGAGCTGGCGATTCGTGAAAGCGGAAAATCCGTAGAGAGTAACCTGTCTGCCTTTAATGCAAGTTTCGAGCGCGCTGGTAAACCGGCCTCAGTAGTTGAAAGTTTTGATCCGGCACAATCAGATGCAGATTTTGTATTTCCGAATGCCAAAACAGACCAGGGTAAAGCGCTCTTTACGCTTGCCAGGGCGCACGAGCCGTGTTTACACGAAATTCTCTATCACGGCATTACTAAACTGGTGGACTATCAGGATATTGATTATGCCCGACAATACCTGGATCACCTGGAGGGCATTGCCAGACTGGACAATGGAAATTCCGATTTTCTGCTCAGCCGTCATGTTGCGAGGTATTTGGCACTTTGGATGTGTTACGAAGATATTCCTCGAGTTGCGCAATTGAAAACCCGCGTGGCACGTGGTGATTCCATTCGGAAGGAAGTACGAGCAGAGGACCAACAAATTTTGTATGTCGCGGAATTTTTCAGACCGCGTGTTGAGGAAGTATGTGCGATGTTACCCGTTGGTTTAGCATCCGCTATTTCTAATAGCCGCATAATGCTTGGCCTTATCAATTTTTTTATGGGTGGACGCAAGCTGCGGACCGACACTGTGAGCATTTTTGCCCTGCTTACTATACTGGCCAAAATGCGCAGATTTCGTCGTGGCAGTTTGGGTTATCAACACGAACATACGCTCATAGCCCTTTGGCTGGAAGCAGTCCATGTTTTGGCTGCGCACGACCAGGAAGCTGCAGTTGAACTTGCAAACTGTGGCCGGTTGATCAAAGGATATGGGGATACCCGGTATCGCACCACTCAACAAATGTTGAAAATCATTCAACGCGTCCAAAACTTGG
The DNA here is from genome assembly GCA_018665025.1 of Gammaproteobacteria bacterium. Lineage (GTDB taxonomy): Bacteria > Pseudomonadota > Gammaproteobacteria > Pseudomonadales > Azotimanducaceae > UBA9659. The sequence goes on along the minus strand of JABJED010000232.1, from coordinate 15,461 downwards.
CAGATTCAAAAACCAATACGAGTTTGCCGTCTGCAACGGAACTTGCGCAGTTGCGGGACGCGGCCTTTGCCGGTGACGATAACGTAGCGTTCGAGGAAGCTCTCGCTATCCAGAGTTAGGGCCGGTTATTTTGTAACGGGTTCAATTACCGGCGGGGACCACACGGGCGCCAGCAAACGACGCTTTCCGTCATGAGATTTACTGATACCAGGCTGGTCCAGGTTTTCCCGATCCCACAGTTCGCAGGTAACCTGCTTGTGCTTCTGGTCCAGACCTTCACAGTAATTAGTGTATTTGCACAAGCGCACCTGATTGCCAAGGCCGAGTTTTACTTTTAAAAACCAGTCCGGATCCGCCAGCGCCTGGCGCGCGAAGCCTATTATGTCTGCCTTGTTCTCTTTTAGGAGTGATTCAGCCTGGTAGAAACCGTATTGCCCGCCCGCTAGAACTACCGGCGTGTTCAACCCATTTTGGCGCAAAAATTCACGTATCAGGGAAACAGGTTCAACATTTCGCCCGAAGGGGCCCTGTGCATCCGAGATATAACTAGGCATGCATTCGTAACCACTACGTCCCGTGTATGGGTACACGGCACCCCCTACTCTGGGTTGTTTAGCATCGTCAAATTTGCCACCTCTGGAAACTGAAAGAAAATCCATTCCTGCATTTGCCAGCGCCCGGGCAATACTGCACGCCTCTTCAATGCGTGTACCCTGGTCAATAATTTCATCGCTCAAAATCCGGCACCCGACAACAAAGTCTTTTGAGCACGCTTCACGAACGGCTCCATAAACCTCAAGGGGCAAACGCAATCGGCCTTCAAGGGTGTTGCCATATCCGTCCGTGCGGTTATTGGTTGCAGAGAGAAATGAAGCCATCGTGTAGGCGTGTGCATAATGTAACTCCACACCGTCAAATCCTGCTGCTTGCGCTCTGATTGCCGCATCGCAAAACAGCCGTGGCAATATTTCCGGTAGTTGGGCGATATGTGGCAGGTGAGTGTCTGTTATTCGCTCGCGATAACCGTATTGCAGATCTTCCCATTCTTTCTGGTTAAGAACAGATTCCAGGTCCTCGGGCGAAAGCGATAGCAATGCAGTACGCACTGCGGGTTCGTTTTCTGCTTCAAAAGGCAGTGATAAGGCGACGTAATGTTCAGGCCTAAGTATCAGATGTCGATTCAGATACTTTGTTGGATCCGGTCTTCGACGGATTTGAAGAAAGTCGATAATCTGGATGAGAACGCGAGTTTCACCATCGCTGGCCGTTTTAATAGTGTCTACCAGTCTGGTAAGCCCTGACAGGTATTTATCACTGCTGATGCGCAACAAAGGGCCACTGGGTATATCACGGATGCCAGTTGCTTCTACAACGATCACACCGGGTTTCCCGCGGGCGAAGCGTTCGTACCATGCCAGTACGTCTTCTGTGACGTCACCATTCTCGTTTGACCTCCACGGCACCATCGCCGGTACCCAGGTACGCGAGCCAAGTTTCATGGGGCCTATCTGAATGGGACCGAATAACCTGCTCGCCCCTACCTCTTTAGCGGTCGGCCACTGGTCTTCTACCACGGTATATTTAATTCGTTCGTGTGGCTTCCACATAGTGCGATTGCAGTGAGGACTGGACTCTACATTTTATATATAAAATGATTTCCCGCAACCTGCATCCGTCAAAACCTGAACAATTGAGTGGTCCCAACTTCGCTCCAGAGCGCGGTTGCTCAATCTATCCTCTGGCTAATCTAGTTTGTGGCGATCCAGCCACCCGGTGGCTCCGGCCAGATGCAACCGGTGTTGATTTCCTCTTAGATCGTTAATGACTTTATTTATTGCTATTCTTTCAAAATCGGTGAAATAAGTGGTCGACTAAGGAATAGCAACATGATCTCTACTGAATTGAATTCTTTTCGAACAGAAGTTCGTGATTTTCTCGCTAACAATCTAACCCCGGAAATGCGTAAAGCGGCGGCTTTGGGCTTCGGAATACCTAAAGCGATAGGGCAAGAGTGGCACAAAGCCCTTTTCGATCAGAACTGGATTGCCCCAAGCTGGCCAAAAGAATACGGTGGCACCGGTTGGAGCTTGATGCAGCAACATATATTTAATGAAGAGAATGCGCTGGCCGGCGCGCCAATGATCATGCCTTTTAGTATCAGTATGGTGGGGCCGGTTATTTATACTTTTGGCACGGATGAGCAAAAGAAACAGCACCTTCCAGCCATTATGGACGGCAGTTTATGGTGGTGTCAGGGATACTCCGAGCCTGGCAGTGGTTCCGATCTCGCGTCACTAAAAACCAGCGCAGTGCGAGATGGCGATAACTACGTAGTGAATGGCCAGAAAATCTGGACCACCAATGCCCACAAGGCTGATTGGATTTTCGCGTTGGTTCGGACGGATAAAGAATGCAAGCCGCAGCAAGGCATCTCGTTTTTACTAATCGATATGAATTCTCCCGGCATCGAAGTCAAACCCATTGTTTCTATTGATGGATTGCACCATTTAAACGAGGTGTACTTCACCGATGTTCAGGTACCTGTCGGCAATCGCATCGGCGAGGAAAACAAAGGCTGGACTTACGCCAAGTTCCTATTAGGCCACGAGCGCGCGGGCATCGCCGGTGTTTCCAGCTCGAGAAGAGCCATAGAAGCACTGCGAGAAATCTCCCATCAGGAACCTGATAGTACTGGCCAAACATTGGCGCAAGATGATGATTTTATTCGCCAGATCAACCAGGCTGAAATCAAACTCGAGGCGCTCGCTGGCATCGAATCGAAGATATTAAGCGCAATGTCCGGTGGTAAAACTGTCGGCGCCGAGGCGTCGGCGTTAAAAATTCTTGGCTCTGAGCTTCAGCAGATGCTAGAAGAGATTAGAGTGAAAGCCGTCGCATATTACGCGATGCCTTTCGATGTTTATCAGATTCGCGGCGAAAGCGATGATACCTGCATCGGACCCGAGTATTCGGTGACTGCCGTTAGCGATCACAACTTCGGACGGGCTTCGACAATTTACGGCGGTTCTAACGAGATTCAGCGTAATGTCATTGCCAAGGGAGTACTCACGTTGTAGTCAGCAAATTCTCTAGAAATAACCTGCTAGTTCAGTGTCCGTTTGTAAAGATCAAACAGAATTTCCCAGACTCTGCTGGCTGCGGGTTCGTCATAGGACGGTCGCTGCTTAAAACAAAAGCCGTGTTCCGTGCCTGGATGAGTTTCCAAAGTATAGGTTACATTGTTTGCATCCAGCGCCGCTGTAAGGTCGGGAATCACGAAGTCTTCAACGTAGGAATCGTGCTCTGCAAACCCAAGGTAGAGTTCTGCGTTGATTTTGTTAGCGAGCAGGTGCGGGGAGTCTGGTTTGTCAGTGACAATTCTTAGCAGGCGCTGGATGAGAAAGCCAGTAAAGTGAACCAGGCCATGTGGGACAAGTCTGAAGCGCAAACAGGTATCAAGGATATCTCGTTTGAACTGTACGAAGCCTTTACCTCTGAAAAAGCTTTCGGAACTGGTTGTACGACAAGTCGATATGCGTTGTACGATGGTTTTCTCACCGGCAGTCAAGGCGGCCAGCCTGTTGCACCGCTGATGGGGAAATTCAAGGGCTACGATGGTGATTGATCGGCCTATTCCTGGTTTGCCTCAGCCAGTTCCATATCCGGCTCACGCCGGTTCATGTAAAGCGATACCCCGAAATAGATGGCCAGTGCTACGAGCGACATACTACCGCTTATAACGAACATAATTGGATAACCCAGCCCGGCGCCGACAATCGATGCGGCGATATTGGGCCCAACAAACTGCCCGAACCCCTGGACGCTAGGCAGCAATGCAACCAGCGATCCACTTCGATCCATATGCGCAACCATCGCTGATTGGTAGACATCTATAAAGGTCCATAGCGTCATAAATCCAAACAGGCTCACTGCAAGATTCATATCGTTTATTCCCAGAGCAAGCATGGCAACGATGACTGCCATGGTCATCAGTGACCAGAATAATGGTTTGAAGAGCCCAAAGCGTGTACAAACGTAAGCCATCACACAACCGACTATCCCCAGGAACGAGGACCAGGTCAGAACGGATCCCGACCATTCCTGGGACACACCATCTGCAAGGGCCGCCAGTTCAATATAGGTAAAATACCCACCGATATTGATATAGGTAAAGCAGACGGCGATCAGGCAAAGCAAAGGCACAACTTTCGGAACTCTCCAGTTCCCGTGAACTGTCTGGTGTTTGGCCTGCTCAGCCAGTTGTTCCTTATTCAGCGGCCTTGCTGGAATCCAAAAAACGAGGACGGCACAAAGAGCGCTTAATACCATAAAAAACACGTAAATCTCGTTCATGGATAGCTGCGGCAAATAATTCAACTCCAACGCCGTGGAGAAAGCGAACCCTATAAGCTCCAGGTTGTATGCAGTCGTTGGGTTTGTGGTGCCGCCCAACGTCACCACTGCAACAGCAGTGAAAATACCACTGCCTGTTCCCGCCAGGACACGCAGAGCCAGCACCACATCATAATCGGTAAAGAACAGACACAACGCGTTGGCAACCAGGGACAACCCCACACCAATAAAGACCAGGTATCGACGATTCATTCGAGCAACCAACATTGCTGTGATGATAGCGCCAAGTGACAAGCCACCCAGATCAGCACCCCAGATGCGTCCGACCTGCTCCTCGGTGAATCCTACTTTTTGCACCAGCGCGGTACTAAGTACCGGCACACTAACCATCACGGTATATCCAACCAGCGCCACAAATATAGCGACACCAATTGATCGCCAGTCATCGAACGGATTGGTAAAGTCTTTGACTACAGCTGCGTTGGTCATGTTGGATCCTCTTCAGAGCATTCCTGTTATGTTGTGTTAATCAATGCCCGGAAAACGATTCATTTAGCTAATCACTATGTCGGCTGAGTCTATGGCAAGGGCGTGTACTGGTGGTTGTAGATAGTTATTTAAAATAACCATTCACCTCTGGATCCAAATTGGTCGAGGTGGCGGGAGTTCGATTAAAACTTCTTGTTTTCTTGCCTGAAATACGCCGGCGTCTGTCCACAGGATCGCTTGAAAGCTGAGTAAAATGCGGAGTTTGAGTTAAATCCCACCTCGAAAGCGACCGTTAGAATGGCCGGTTGTGGATCGGTATTGTCGGTCAGCAAGCGCTTGGCTTCGTCAATGCGATAACTATTTAAATAGTCAAAAAAGCTCATGCCGAACCCGGCGTTAATTACCTGTGAAAGATGGTTGATTGGACACCTAACCATCGATGATAATTTCGGCAGGGTCAGGCTGGGATTCAGATAGGCTTGTTCGTTTTCCATCAACCCTGTCAGCTCCACCTTATAGCTTTCAAGCAGCTCCTCATTCAGGCCTGACTTTGCATATTTGTCAGCCTCTGATCTGTTCTTTAGTTCAACTGGCTTCTTGTAATAATCCGCAATCTGAACCGCCTGCTCACCTTCAAGTGTCACGAATTCTGCACCGAACGAGGGCGGCTCACTCAACTCATCAGCTTCAGCATCCACCCTGTATTGAAATGCAATTGTATTTTCACCACTCACCACTTCACCCGCCAGCGAATAGTGATGCTGGTTATGGCTGAAAAAATCAGCAAGGTACTTTATCAATTCAGGTTTGGGATGATGCAGTTCGGAAGGTACATCATAGTAAATACCATCCTTGGTCAGATGGTCTGCGATACCTTGCGCATCACGATGATTCCACGCTTCTATGTAGCTTGCTACAAAATCACTGGCTCGCATTCAGTCTCCCCATGCTCGTGCATGACGAAATACTAACCCAGATTGATTACTGCTGCCACGTAGACTCAATAATCCCGTGCAGGCGTTTCCCTGGCGTGTTGCGGCGCCCAGAATGGTTCATCCTTGACGCTGCATCTGGCCACTTTACTGTAGTGTCTCAACTCTTTCTCATAGTTGATCTCAGCCCAGAGCTCGCCATTGAGGTGCGGTGTCTCAATCATGGCCAGCGCAATATTTGCTTTCACCACCGGAGACCACATGCCCGAAGTCACATAGCCAATATCACGCGAGCAGTCCCGACTATCGTAAATGAAAGAGCCTTCCGCCGGTTTGTTGCCTTCGATATCCAATCTCGTCAGCGTATATCGTGGGCCCCGACGTGACTCCTCCAGTAACGCTGCGCGGCCGTTGAAATGCGGTTTCTTGAAATCTACCATCCAGTCAAGATTCAGCTCAAAGGGCGTCTGGTCATGTTCAAAATGGACGGTCTTGAGCGCTTCGTTGAATTCATACCCGGGCATGATAAACCCTGCTTCGAGGCGAGCCATGTTTGTCGCCTGCTCACCAAACGGGTGAATACCGCAGTCCGCACCCGCTTCATAGACCGCATCCCACAGTTCGAGCGCCAGCTCTGCTTTTATCCACAACTCATAACCAAGGTCTCCAGTAAACCCTGTACGGGAAACCATAAGTGAGTCACCCAGAAAATCAAAGTGGTGAATGGTGAATGGTTTCGCCTGCTCAATCCCTTTAAGCCCCATGCGCTTCAACACGGCGCAGGAGGTCGGTCCCTGGAGAGCAAGCGCCGCCAGTTCATCACTACGATCATCGATCGTTACGTTAGCGAACCCCAGGGTACTTTTTTTCAGCCAGGCCGTAGAAGGACTGCCGCAGGTCAACATGAACGAATCATCAGCGAGCCTGAAAATCGTACCGTCATCAATCAAACGACCCTCATCGGTGCACCACAATACATAGCTGACTCGATTGTTACGCATCTTCGTCACATCACGAGTGACCATGCGATTGAGCATTTTTTCTGCATCCGGTCCGGAAATAAAATACTTCTGCATTGGACAGATGTCGTAGGTACCGCAGGTGTTACGTATGCAGAAGTACTCATACTCGGCTTCGTAGTAATACTCTGCCAGCTTGTATCCATTCCAGGATGACCAGGCATCATGAATGTTCCGTTCATCCAGCCGTGGCTGAAAGGGGCTGGGTCGCGGTTTTTCAGTTGAGAAATCAGCGCTACTCATCGTAACAATCATCTTCCGGTACAGTGTTGGGACGGCGAAGGTCCATCAGTATCTCTCTTGCGGCATTAGCACCACATGCGGACGAAACCCCACCACCTGGGTGTGTTGAAGAACCGCACATATACATGTTCTTTACAGGCATTCGGTACTGGGCATAACCAGGGAACGGCCTGTTGAAAAGCAACTGATCAATCGTAAGTTCACCCTGGAAAATATTTCCTTCGGTGAGCCCTACTTCCTGTTCGATCTCAAAAGGTGTTCTAACTTCCATGTGGACGATGAGATCCTTAAAGCCCGGACTGTATCGCTCAAGCTTGTTAACCACTGTCTGTCCAAACTGGTCACGCTTCTCGGGTGTCCATGGGCCGTCTGCCAACTCTGCGGGGCAATACTGGATAAAATTAGACATCCAGTGTTGCCCAGGCGGCGCGACGGTTGGGTCCCATGCGGAAGGTATGACGGATTCAATAAATGGATCATCCGACCAGGTTCCCCTTTTCCAGCAATCGTAAGCACGTTCCATGGTTTCCATACTGCCCGTAAACGCCTGACCACCTCGGTTGACGTAAGGGTTGTCAGGCACATTATTAAATTTCGGCAGCCCGGAGAGTGCGATGTTGACCTTGCCTGAGGAACCACGAATCTTGAAGTTCTCGGCTTTTTCAAAGATACCTGGTGGCAGGTCATCCCTGTCCATGATTTTCGTAAAAGTACGCCGGGCATCGAGATTGGATACCACAATATTGGCCCTGATCTCTTCTCCTGAAGACAGAGCAACTCCAACCGCTCGACCACCTTTCACAATAATTTGATCGACACCGGCGTTGATCCTGATCTCGCCACCGAAGGACTTGCAGGCAGAGGCAAGTGCATTGGATATGGCACCCATGCCGCCTCGCGCGAGCCCCCAGGCACCAATACTGCCATCAACATCCCCCATTACGTGGTGCAGGAGTATGTAAGATGACCCAGGCGAGTAAACACCGAGCGCGGTACCAATAATACCGGCCGATGCCATTGAGGCCTTAACAATATCAGTCTCGAAGTAATCATCCAGAAAATCCGCAGCACTCAGTGTGAAGAAGCGGATGTACTCGTAGAGTTCCTTTTGGCCCAGCGCTCCAAACTGTTTAGCAAGGAACAATAGCTCCTGGATGTCGCGGATTCGAAAACTGGTCGGGTCAGGCGGCGTCCGCAACAGGGTTTTGCGAATGACCTGGGCATACCGGCCAAGATCCGCCTGAAGACGGAACATAGCATCTGCATCATGCCGCGAATGACGTTTGAGTTCGTTATAGGCAGCCGCTTCGCTGTGATATGACATCAGCGTATTACCATGGTCGTCGAAATTTACCGTTCCGAGGTAAGGCACCAACATTAGGCCATGGCGGCTCAAATCAAGATCACGATGCAGCGACTGTCGCATCATGCTGCAGACATAGGAACAGCTTGAGTACACCCACCCTTCATGCAATTCACGGGAAACCGCTGCACCACCAATGTAATCATTCTTCTCAACTACCAGCACATCGAGCCCAGCCTTGGCGAGGTAAGCCGCGTTAGTCAGGCCGTTGTGACCGGCACCGATGACGATCGCATCGTAGCGCTTCACGACAATATCTCCCGCGCGGCATTGTGACCAGGCATCCCCGTAATATCACCAGCGGGATGAGTACCAGCGCCACAAAGATACAGTCCGGATACCGGCGTGCTGTACTGGGCAGCACCATGGGTTGGACGCATCATAAGCAGTTGATCCAGGGCAAAATCGCCATGATGCCAATGGCCCCCTGACGTATTGAATCTTGATTCCAGATCGACAGGCGTCAGCAACTCCTGCCCCACAATCAACGAACGGATACCCGGGGCATAGACTTCGATCGCATCGATAATCTTTGTAGTCAGTTCAGCGCGGGCCGACTCGTCCCACTCCGACTTGTGCTTAAAGGGAGTGTACATAACATGGGCAGACAAAACGTGCTGCCCTTCCGGCGCCAGCCCAGGATTTTCGAGTGTCGGTATTGTGATTTCCATCACTGGATCAACAGGGCTCTCACCATACTTCGCATGGTCAAAAGCGATTTCAATCGTTTCAAGATTGGGCGCAATAAAGAGCCGCCCCGCCGAAGATGACAAGCCTGAAAAAGATGGCAGGTTGTTCAACGCAAGGTGCAGTTTTGACACCAGACCATCATCACGTATCCTGGCAATTCTGTTGGTGAATTCGATTTCGAGATGTTCAGCACCCAGTAGCTTGAGGAAGGTGGTCTTCGGATCAGCTGAAGACACGACCTGCTCCGCCGTTACTACTTCGCCACTTTCAAGTCTGACACCAGTGGCCTTGACTATCTCACTGTTCTGCTCGACCACTATGTCACAAACCCGGGAATTGGTACGGATATTGACACCACGAGAAACAGCAGCACGCTGCAATGCATCTATCAATGTCGGCACATCGAGCGTGATGTGGCTGTCGCCGGCCATCCGATAAAGCAGCTGCAATACGGAATTGTTCGGTGACCTCGGCGCCTGTTTCGTTCCTATGAGCGCATCCCAACTCAACAGTGACTTCAGTAAAGGGTGACTGAAATATTCATCCATCAGGTCATACATAGGCAGCGTAATCATCCTGAAGAATTCCCGCATGTCCTCCTTGCCTAATAACCTGATCTTCAGCCCGAGCTCCGCGAAAGCCATCGTCTCAGGTAGCGAATTGTTACCGATTGGCGGGACGGCCCTGAGCCAGAATGGCGCCAGCATATCCGCGTAGCGTTGCATCAGATGGAGGTAACGCTTGTAGGCATCCACTTCATTTTCAGGGATACCACTAACCTGGTTACCCTGCACTATTACGTGATGGCCATCTCTATCGAGCCCGATACAGGCCTGGTGATTTCCGGATAGCGACAACCCATGCTCCGCCAAACGGAGTTCTCGAATAATTTTTTGCGGGAAATGGCTTGCCTGATGTGCCACGGAAGCGTGAAAGCCATCGTGAAATTCATGGCTGGCCCCCAGGCCTCCACAAACTTCTGCCGCCTCAACGACAAGGACATTTTTCTTTTTCAATGCAAGGTAATTCGCACAGACCAGGCTGTTGTGGCCAGCGCCAATGATAATCGTATCGTAGTGAGCCACGTTAAAGCTGCTGGGACATTATTTGAACTAAGCCTATTGCGGCCACCAACACGAGACTTCTCCGACTGTACGCAACAATCCTCATCAGAACAAATGCAGCATATCCATTCGTCCTGATTTTCATAAAAGGTATCATAAAAGCTTTCATAAAAGGTATCAGAAAAGGCACAGCCTGTCCTTATACGGTCAGCAGAAGGTGTTCCCTTTCCCAGGCAGTAACAACTTCTGAAAAGGCATCTATTTCACGCCGTTTGATATCGACATAGAGTTTGATAAAACGTTCTCCGAAGAGATCGACCAGGGGCTCACAGGACGACAGCATCTCAAGCGACTCCCGGAGCGTACGAGGAATCGTGTAGTCCAGATCCCACGCGCTTTCTTTAATAGGTTGACCTGGTTTCAGGTTTTCCATCAGCCCAAGGTATCCGCAGCCCAGGCTTGCAGCAATGGCCAGATACGAATTGTTGTCTGATCCGGGAATTCTGTTTTCAATTCGAGTCGCTGGCGCATCGCTACGGGGAACTCTAAAACCTGTTGTTCTATTGTCGATACCCCACTCCACGTTAGTGGGACAGGATTCAGCGCTTTCGAATCGACGATAAGAATTCACATGCGGCGCAAGCAGCGCCATGATATGCGGAGTGTATTTTTGCAACCCGCCAAGATACGCACCAAAGCGGTCGCTAAACTCACCATCTGCATCCGCAAAAACATTCGTTCCCGTCTCTGCATCAACCAGGCTCTGATGAAGATGCATAGCACTGCCGGGGGAATGGGTCATGGGTTTAGCCATGAAGGTCGCATGAAACCCACTGTCCTGGGCTGCCTGTCGGGCCAGCCGTTTGAAATAGAACATCTCATCCGCCTTCCGCAGGGCATCGGCGTGCATGAAATTGACTTCAATCTGGCCTTCCCCCATCTCCTGGATGGTACCGGTGAGTTCAATTCCCTGCGCCGAAGCGTACTGATGCATGGTTTCAATGAACGGCGCATACTCAGCCATCGCTTCTATCTGAAAAGACCGGGGGCTGTTAGGTATTCGACCGGAAACACCAGGCGCGGCCCGGAGCGGGTACAAAGGATCCGGGTTGTTTTGCACCAGGTAGAATTCAGCTTCCTGGGCGACTACAGGCCGCAGTCCAAGATCCTCGAATTTGCCGATGATGTGTTTAAGGATTGACCTGGGGGCCAGGTCGAGATTTTCACCATTTATCAACTGGCAGTCGCAGATACATTGCGCAGTGCCATCTGCCCATGGTTGAGTCACCAGGGTTGTCATATCTGGCACCAGGACCATATCGACATCGGCAACATCCACAAGATCATGGTCGTCGCACCAATTACCCAAGAGATCCTGGCCGAAAATCGCCTCTGCTAACCGAATTTCACTTTGGTCGAATTCCTTACTGGAAACAGCTTTTCCTTTGGCCGTACCATTGACATCAGGCACTATGCACTCGATAAACTTGTGACCGCCTATTTCTAACGATCCTGTAGTGTCTGACATGTTAATAACCAGTTAGTTATCCCTGAACGCGACTGTGCCAGCAACGCATGTGGGTTGCAAATACTTGTTGCTGTTTTATTGAACCGAACTAATAATCTAGCTATTGTATCTGACGCTTTGAAGCCAAGAGGATGTTGATGTGTACAACTACAACACTGACCAACTCCAGGAACTCGATCTAAAACATTACCTGCACCCATTTACAAATTATAAAAAGCTGGCTGAAGAGGGCAGCCGAATCATCACTCGCGCAGAAGGCATCTACCTTTGGGACAGTGATGGCAATAGATACCTTGATGCGATGGCGGGTCTCTGGTGCGTTAATGTCGGTTACGGCAGACCCGAAATTGCCGATGCGGTCAGTGAACAAATCCGCGAACTTCCCTTCTACAACAGCTTCTTCAAGACAGCTAACCCGCCAGCAGTAGAGCTCTCAAGATTAGTCTGCTCGCTGGCACCAGCACATATGAACCATGTGTTTTTCACCGGCTCTGGTTCTGAAGCAAATGATACTGTGGTTCGTATGGTACGCCATTACTGGGCTTCCGAGGGACAACCGGATCGGAAGGTGATCATCTCTCGCGAAAACGCCTATCACGGCAGCACTGTCGCAGCAGCCAGTCTGGGCGGCATGAAGCCCATGCATGCTCAGGGCGGCCTACCCATTCCTGATATCGAGCATATCGGCCAACCCTACTGGTACCAGGAGGGTGGCGATCTGACCCCGGAGGCTTTTGGAGAAAAGATTGCCGATGAACTCGAAGAAAAAATACTCGCTCTGGGCGCGAATAAAGTGGCGGCATTCATCGCCGAACCGATCCAGGGTGCCGGTGGTGTCATCATCCCACCTTCAACCTACTGGCCTCGCATCCAGGAAATTTGCGCCAGGTATGACGTGCTCATCGTCGCCGATGAAGTGATTTGTGGGTTTGGCAGAACCGGTAAATGGTTCGGCTGCGACTATTTTGACATCAAGGCTGACCTGATGCCGATTGCCAAAGGGCTCTCTTCAGGATACTTGCCTATAGGTGGAGTACTTGTTAGCGACAGAGTAGCGACGGGCCTGATCGAGAAGGGTGGTGAGTTCAATCATGGCTTCACTTATTCAGGTCACCCTGTGGCTGCTGCAGCGGCAATAGCGAATCTAAATATTCTTATGGACGAAGGAATTGTCGATCGTGTTGACAAGGTAATCGGCCCTTATACTGCCGAAAAATGGCAGCCCCTGACAGAACACCCGCTGGTCGGTGAGGCCAGAATTATCGGCCTGATCGGCGCGATAGAATTGGTCAAGGACAAAGACACCCGTCAATTCTTTGCTGATCGTGGGGAGGTTGGCACAATCTGTCGTGATATCTGTATTGAAAACGGGCTTGTCATGCGTGCGGTCGAAGACACGATGATCATGTCGCCGCCGCTTTGTATTTCAGAAGGTGAAATCGATGACCTAGTGGGACTGCTGACTCGTTGTCTTGATTTAACAGCGGAAAAGGTGCTGTAAGAGAGACACCACTTTCAGCCAGGAACATAGAAATATGACGTCACGAGATGAATTGCTGGGGTACCGCGAGAGTTCTATGACCTTTGCAGGAGAACTCAGTTTTCTGAGACGCAAAGTCACACGGGATATCTCTAACGCCGATATTGTTGTCTCTGGTATACCGTTTGACAGCGCCACAACAAACCGGCCAGGAGCGCGATTCGGTCCACAGGCCATCCGCGCGGCATCTGTACAGCTCGCTGAACTGGCTGATCATGCCTTTCCTTCTAAAGTTAACCTGTTCGCAGACCTCGCCATTGCCGACTACGGCGACTGCGAACTGCCTTCCGGTTATCCAGGCCAGGTCGTCGAACGCATTTTCAACCACGCACAATCGATATTACTGCACGACGTGATGATGGTTTCCCTGGGAGGGGATCACTTCGTCACCTACCCCCTGCTCCAGGCACACGCTGAAAAATATGGCCCACTTTCCTTACTCCACTTCGATGCCCATGTTGACACCTGGGAAGATGATGGCAAAAGCCTGGACCACGGATCCATGTTTTTACGCGCCTTGAGAGAAGGCATCATCGTGCCTGAAAAATCTGTTCAGGTTGGTATCCGTTCGCTCAGTGATGAAGACTACGGCTTTACCGTACTTGATTCCCCATGGGTTCATGAACATGGCACAAACAATACCGTCGCCCGTATCAAAGAAGTCATTGGTGATTCACCGACCTACCTGACCTTTGATATCGATTGTCTGGATCCCGCCTTTGCGCCCGGCACCGGGACGCCGGTAGCTGGAGGCCTGACCAGCATGCAGGCGCTGACCATCATTCGGCAACTGGGTGGTTTGAATTTTATCGGCATGGACCTGGTTGAAGTTGCGCCGGCCTATGACCATGCCGAGATCACTGCCATCGCCGCCGCTACCATTGTGCATGACTTTATTGCCCTTCAGGTGAAGGCATTGTAAGAGGTCTCATGAATCAGGCTTTATTTATTTGAGCTTCAAGAATTCTGCGCTGTTCCTGGCGATGAAGGACGACACCGGCGAGGACTACTCCCAGTCCGACAATAGTAATGACGATGGTTGCCAATGCATTAATATCCGGCGCAACACCCAGCTTGACCTTGGAAAAAATAACCATTGGCAGCGTGCTGGCACCAGGGCCGGACACAAAGCTCGAAATAACAAGATCATCCAGTGAGAGAGTAAACGCCAGCAACCAACCTGCCAACATCGCTGGTGCAATCAGTGGCAATGTAATATCAAGCGTGACCTGAAAAGGTCGTCCACCGAGGTCCATCGCTGCGTCGATCAATGATCTATCGAGCGTTGCAAGGCGCGACTGCACGATAACGGCGACAAAAGCCATCGAGAAAGTGATATGGGCAATAGTGATGGTCATCGCACCACGCGTTTCAGGCCAGCCGACCAACTGCTCACTGGTAATGAACAAGAGCAAGAGAGAAAGACCGGTGATGACTTCAGGCATGACGAGCGGCGCCGCTATTAGTCCCATAAAAAGCAACCTACCACGAAATTTTCCCATTCCCATGAGCGCCAATCCAGCCAGTGTGCCAAAAAGAGTCGCCACGGTTGCACTGATGAAGGCAATGCGCAGGCTCAATAGCGCGGCATCAATCACCTGTTCATTGTCAAATAGTGCGGCATACCAACGAAATGAAAAGCCACCCCATACTGTTGGAATTCTGGAGTCATTAAATGAGTAGACAACAAGCAATGCGATCGGGAGATATAGAAAGGCATAGCCAAAAAACAGACTGCCAATCAGAAAGGTTGACCGCCGCTTCACTGTTTTTGCTCCAGATCGGCTGACTGGTAACGATTGAGCAACATCATCGGCACAACAAGAAGGACAAGAAGGATTGCCGCTACCGCGGAAGCAACCGGCCAGTCCCGGTTATCATAAAATTCATTGAACAACTGTCGACCGATCATAAGGGAATCTGGCCCGCCCAGCATCGCTGGAATCACGTACTCTCCCATCGCCGGAATAAAAACCAGCAGACATCCCGCAACGATGCCCGGCCAGGACATCGGGATAGTAATGTCCATGAACGCGCGATAAGACGATGCACCGAGATCAGACGCCGCCTCAACCAGGGTATAGTCCAGGCGTTCCAGGTTCGCATAAAGTGGCAGAATCATGAACGGCAGATAGGAATAGACGATACCAAGGTAGACGGCAGTATCCGTGTAAAGAATCTTTAACGGTTCATCAATCACGCCAATGGCAAGCAGTAGATTGTTGACCAGCCCGTGTGTC
>JABJED010000231.1 GCA_018665025.1 Gammaproteobacteria bacterium | reverse complement strand
TTCTTAGCAGGCTTCTTCTTAGCAGCAGCCTTTTTCTTAGCAGGCTTCTTCTTAGCAGCAGCCTTTTTCTTAGCAGGCTTCTTCTTAGCAGCAGCCTTTTTCTTAGCAGGCTTCTTCTTAGCAGCAGCCTTTTTCTTGGCAGCAGGCTTCTTCTTAGCAGCAGCCTTTTTCTTGGCAGCAGGCTTCTTCTTAGCAGCAGGCTTCTTCTTGGCAGCGGCCTTCTTCTTGGCAGCAGGCTTCTTCTTAGCAACTACTTTTTTCTTAGCAACTACTTTTTTCTTAGCAGCAGGTTTCTTTTTTGCAGCTTTCTTTTTTTTCGCAACCACTTTCATCGCTCCTGTTTTACGTTGAGAAGTTCTTCTCTATCGAGTTGTATTTTTCCGTTAACTGGATTTAAACAAACCCATTACTGCTATAACGCAAACACAAAACAAAGTTTAGAAAAAAAAATTTCAATTTGCACACTTTTTTTTTAAATTTATTTTTATTTTTCAGGAGATTAAGCGTAATACTTAAAACGAAATTTAGAAAAGCAACGTAACGAAAACTTTAGATGAGTCGTTTTTTCACACAAATAAAGTTTCCGTTAACCAATCAGTGATCAAGGATATCGAATATGACGTTCTTAATGTCGTCACTATTACCGTTCCCATCCGTCTTGTGATAACTCAGTTTACTATCCTGTTTCTGCGACATTTCTTTATAGAACGAAACTAACGGCTCTGTTTGTTCTCTGTATACTTTCAGGCGTTCCAAAATTGTTTCTTCTTTGTCGTCTTCGCGTTGAACCAGCGGCTCACCTGTAATGTCGTCAACACCTTCAACATTAGGTGGGTTGTGGTGCAGGTGATAAACACGCCCCGACTCAAGGTGCAAGCGCCTCCCCGATAACCTTGAAACTAACTCGTCATCAGGAACATTAATCTCTATAACGTAGTCAATTTCAATGTTTTGTGAAACAAGAGAGTTCGCCTGGGGAATGGTTCGCGGGAAACCATCAAACAAGAAACCGTTCTTACAATCATCTTTAGCAATCCGCTCTTTTACCAAATCAAGGATGATTTCATCTGTAACCAGAGCGCCACTATCCATCACCGCCTTAACCTTTTTACCTAGCGCGGTACCATCGCGAATTGCCTCGCGCAACATATCACCTGTTGATATCTGCGGAATGCCGTATTTTTCTACGACGTACTTCGCCTGGGTCCCTTTGCCCACCCCTGGGGCACCTATCAGAATCAATTTCACGATTTAACTCCCGGATCTACCTAAATGAAATTCTGAACTAATTTAGTCTTCGCTTACGATGATACTGTTCGCCTTGCGCTCGTAACATTGGGAAGTTGTTTTATCTTCTCAAACGTCTGTAATAATTTGTTTAGCTTAACCACCTCGATAACCATTTTGATCGACACACGATTATTGTGTCTGTCTGTCACTGTGGTCGTCGATCGAACGTTGGTGTGCTCACGCATCAATATACCGGTGATGTCGTGCAGCAATCCAAATCGATCGTAAGCAAGGACTTCAATACTAACAGGGAAGGTTACCTCCACGGATTCTTTCCACTCCAGGCTCATCAGACGCCCGTAGACATCTGCTTTTAATGCCTGCAGGCAATCATGCCGATGAACGTGCACAAGGTCTGCATCATCTACGACCCCTACAATCAGGTCACCTGGAACGGGCTGGCAGCATTCAGACATCTCGAAATCAAGATCACCCTGTCCCTTAATTGTCGTTTTATTTTCAGCAGCCCCAATATCAAGATCCAGCTGATGATCAGAAATATCCAGTTGCACCAGATCGGCAGCTTCTTCAACGACGTCAAACGCGGTCAATTCACCGACTGCGATAGCATAAAACAGTTCGTTAGGTGACTCATAGTCCATACGGTCAACCAGGTCAGAGAATTCAAAATGTTCGACACCCAGATGGCTGAGTTCTTCGACCAGCAACTTCTTTCCTTCTTCTACGTTCTTTTCTTTTTCTCTTCGAGAAAACCAACCCTGGATCTTGGCGCGCGCCCGTGAGGTTGCCACATAGCCAAGGTGCTCGTGCAGCCATTCCCTTCTGGGTTCTGGCTCATCTCCAACAATAATCTCTATTCGGTCTCCGGAACTCATTGCAGTGTTTAGTGGCACGACGCGTCCGTTGAGTTTTGCGCCACGACACTTATGCCCAATTTCGGTATGCACACGATAGGCAAAATCTATAGGAGTAGCTCCCGGTGTCATGTCTACTACGTCACCATCCGGCGTAAAAACGTATATGCGATCAACCGAAAGAGCGCTGAAAAGATCCAGCTCGCTATCGTCTTCTTCATCCTGTCCTTCAATGATCTGTCGCAACCAGGCAATTCTTTGCTCATAGGACTCCGAGCCTTTTAGATCCTCAGTATCCTTGTATTGCCAATGCGAACAAACACCGAACTCAGCTTCCTCGTGCATTTCCTGTGTGCGGATCTGTATCTCCAGTACTTTCCCTTCAGGACCAATAACAGCCGTATGAAGTGACTGATAGCCATTCTCTTTTGGATTCGCGACATAATCATCGAATTCATGGGGAACATTGCGCCACTGATTGTGAACTACGCCCAATATTCGATAACAATCCCCCTCGTCGCCAACAAGTATTCGGACTGCTCGAACATCATAAACCTCGGAAAAGGGAATCCCCTTGCGGCGCATCTTTCTCCAGATGCTATAGATATGTTTTGGTCGACCATCCACCTTACAGTCAATACCGACCTGCTTAACCCTGAGATTAAGTTCGCTCACCACATTCGCAATGTACTCCTGCCTGACGGTTCTCTTTTCGTCTAGCAACTTTGCAATGCGTTTGTACGACAGTGGTTCCCTGAGCCGAAACGACAGGTCTTCCAATTCCCACTTAAGATGACCAATACCGAGTCTGTGGGCGAGCGGTGCATAAATTTCAAAGACTTCCCTGGCCAGTTTCAGCCCCCCAGGATTCTTGCTCACCACGGCATTCCTGATGGCGCAAGTTCTCTCTGCAAGCTTTAAAAGCGCTACACGCACATCATCAACCAGCGACACGAGCATTCTTCTTGCCTGCTCCATCTGGTCCTGGCGCTCACCAAAGAGTTTTTTGGTTGAACCAAACTGGATATCACTGATGGCCGCCATCTTTAACGCACCTTCAACCAAGCGAGCAACGTCAGTCCCAAACTGCTTTTTAACGTGGTTGAGCGTCAACTGATTTTCGCGAACAGCACGATAGATGATCGCTGCGACCAAGCCATCTTCATCGACGTACAGCTCATTGAGAATTTCAGCCATAGCGAGGCCCATACGAAAGCTGCTGTGGCCTTCGGTCCAGACACCCCCGGTTGCGACTGCTTTTCCTTCGGCCTGCTCTGAAAGATCGCAGACCTCACGTAAACGGGACAGATTGACTTCAGGTCGCGCATCGCCGATTTTACACAGCCACATTTCAATATTGACTGAACCATCAGCCAGTAATGGTTGTTCTTGTCTGACTTTAACCATGAAAGAATCGTTAAGTATTGGACGGCTTAGTGGGGTAACCCCTGGCGGACAAGGAGCGCTATGGATTCTACATGGGTTGTATGAGGAAACATATCGATTATTCCCGCCGATCGAAGCTCAAATCCTTGATTTTCAAGAATTCCGATGTCTCGAGCCAGCGTCTCCGGGTTGCAGGAAACGTACACTACCCTGACTACATTACTACCGGCAAGCCTTTTGACCATTGCCTCTGCCCCGCTTCGGGGCGGGTCAAGCAGGACCTTATTCGCCCCTTCTAAGCCATTGATTTCAGAGGTTTCCAGCTGCAAATCTTCAACGATAAATGACACATTTTCCACACCATTGAGCCGGGCATTCTCACGAGCCCGTGCAATACTGCTGGCAGATTGTTCTGCGCCTGTCACCTTCTTTGCAAACCGGGATATCGCGAGCGAAAAATTGCCTATCCCGCAGAATGCATCGAACACCTCGTCTGACGGATCGATATCCAGCAGCGCTACTGCCCTGGCCACCATTTGCCTGTTTACTGCAAGATTCACCTGGGTGAAATCCTGTGGGGAGAATTGAAAAACCAGATCGTAATCAGGTAACCGATAACGCAGCAGATCATCGTTGTCCTGTGGAAAAATCTTGTGGGTACTGTCGAGTCCTTCAGGTTGCAGAAACATCTGCACAGATTGCTCCTCTCCAAATGACTGCAGTTTCTGCATATCTTCATCCGACATTGCCGCCATATGGCGAAAGATTAGCGCAACATCACTGTCGCCACAGGCAACTTCAATCTGCGGAATTGTTCTTGGTTCGCTCAACCCACTAATGAGCTCTATGAGAGGCTCGATCAGGTTTGAAACCGGGTCGACAAGTATCGGGCAATTTTCAATGTCGGTAATATAGGGTTTCATCTTTTCCCTGAAACCCACCAGCACTCTGCCTTTTTTGTCCACGTACTTCACGCCGAGTCGCGCTTTAGTGCGATAGCCATAAGACGGCGCAGAGATAGGTTCCATCCATTCCCTGGGCGTAATCTGACCAAATTTTTGTTGCACCTGCGCCTGCTTCAATTCCAATTGATACGCATGACTTGCGTGCTGGAAACTGCAACCACCACAAAAGGAAGCTGCTTTACACATCGGCGTTACCCTGTGGCTTGATGAAGCAAGGACTTCAGTCGATCGCAGGTACAGTCGCTTTCGTTTTCTGGCAACCGGTACAGCAATGACCTTTTCCCCTGGCAACGCACCAAAAACAGCGTGCTTGCCATCTGCAGTATACGCGCAACCGTCCTCCGCCACGGTGTCCACCGTGACCTCAATAGGATCATTTGATTTCATACGAGACAGTTTGATTAACCGTGACTAAAGACGCCGGTGGAAAGGTACCGATCGCCGCGATCACATGCAATAGCCACAATAGTGGCATTTGTAACTGCCTCACTTAACAACAATGCACCAGCTACCGCACCGCCGGACGAAACACCAGCGAAGATGCCTTCCTCTTTCGCCAGTCGTCGCATGGTAACTTCGGCCAGGGTTTGCTCGACATCCATCACTCGATCGACATGTTCACTGTTGTAAATTTTTGGCAGGTAAGCTTTCGGCCATCGACGAATCCCCGGTATTTGTGAACCCTCTACAGGCTGCAATCCAACAATCTGGATATCCGGGTTCACTTCCTTGAAGTATCTTGAACATCCCATAATGGTCCCGGTTGTACCCATGGAACTGACGAAATGCGTGATCTCTCCGTTTGTCTGGCGATAAATTTCTGGCGCGGTTCCTTCGTAATGAGCGATCGGGTTATCTTCGTTAGCGAACTGGTCAAGGACATGCCCTTTCCCTTCTAACTGCATTTTTTCTGCAAGATCACGAGCCCCTTCCATACCTTCTTTCTGGGTGACCATCACAAGCTCCGCACCATACGCCGCCATCGCAGATTTACGTTCGTCACTCATGTGAGAAGGCATAATCAGGACCATTCGATAACCCTTAATCGCCGCAGCCATGGCTAGCGCTATGCCTGTATTACCGCTAGTCGCCTCGATAAGAGTATCACCGGACTGAATAACTCCTCGTTCTTCGGCACGCTGAATCATGCTGATGGCAGGACGATCCTTAACCGACCCAGCGGGGTTATTGCCTTCCAATTTGACTAAAATGGTATTGCTCGTCTCACCGGGAAGACGTTGAAGCCTGACAAGCGGCGTTTCACCAACGCAGTCTTCAATGGTGGGATAATCAGTCATGAATGTGCAGCCTACTTACTGGAACAGCCATAATAGAAGAAGTTCGGCGATTCATATAATACCAGGATTATCTATTCAAATTCATTTCAGTCATAAGTTACCACCGCGGTGTATATTGCCGATACAAGAATAAGCTAGAGAAATAGACACGGATGCGATTCTTTTCCGAAATCTCCTTGTTATTGCTTCTCACAGTATGTCCAATCCTGACTCTGGGGGGGCTGTCGCTGCGCTTTATTATCCCTGGCGAGTGGTTCCTTTTAGCAGGTGTTATGAGCGTCCTGTTCGCATTGACTACTATCGCCCGAGTAAGACACAGGTTTGTTCAACCGCTAAAGACGCTTACTGAAAACCTCTATGCAAACATTGAAACACCTGGAAGACATCAACCACCCGAGTTGCGACAACTGCTCCGGGCGATTCGATTCTATTCAGCAGCAGGTAACGTTGATGCAATGAACAGAGTCAATGAACTTGAACTAGTGATACGCGACGACATCAGTGCACACAATGCCGGTGACCTGTTACTGAAACAGGAACGTGAAGTGCTCAGGGAAACAAAAAGTGAAATCATTGATGCCACT
>JABJED010000230.1 GCA_018665025.1 Gammaproteobacteria bacterium | reverse complement strand
CCGAAGCGGACAGATCTTAATGCGTTAACCAGCACGCGAATATGAGGATGCTCAGTCCATGGTCATAAGCCACTTATAGAGCACAAGAGATCAGGTTGCAAAAGGGGCGTCTATATGAGGAATTATAACAGGGCTTTTCGATCGAAAGTTTGAGTATCGAATCAGATTGGTTGCCTGGTTGTTTGATGAAAGAGCTGTTGTGGCCGGCAACAGCCACGTTCAGTGAAAAACCGTTTCTGTCGACCGTGAAGGGTTTTGGTTGGGTCTCCGAGCGCTGAGCTGGGCCAGGCAGTAACAGCCTGGGAAGCGCGTGCCGCCGGTGCCATTGCAGCAGTACTGGAGCAGGCAGGTGCAAGACGGCCAACGGAAGCTGCGCGAACACTTATTAACTTCATTCGCGGTTTTGAGCTGGAGCGACTGGTTAACACGAACTTGAGTGTTACTGATTTCAAGAGACGGTTGATGCCGTTGTTGCAGGCACTGTGCCAGTTGGAGTGAGGGGCGGCGCTTCTTCTAGGGCATGTAAGGCGTTGCCGTGGGGCCTAGCTGTGTTCGAATGACCGACTGCGCCATTTCGACAAACTCACAAAGCATTGGGCGTGTTTCTCGTGGGTCGATAATATCCTCGATATTGAATGCTTCAGCTGTTCTAAATGGCGAAGCCAGCTCATTGAGCTGCGCTTCAATTTCCGCCTGTTTCGCAGCCGGGTCGTCCGATTCTGCAATAACTCTTCGGTAGGCTGCTGACACACCACCAGAGATGTGCATTGAGCCCCAATGCCCCGAGGGCCAGGCCACCCGTTTAAACATTCCGCTGGGTCTATCATGGCATTGACCCGCGACTCCATAAAGTTGTCTGGTAATAATTGATATCCAGGGCATTTGCGTGCGTAAAGTGGTAGTGACAAGTTTTGCGCCTGCCCTCAAAATTCCCTGGGCTTGCTGGTCTGGTCCTGAGTTAAATCCTGGTTCATCAGCAAAATAGACCATAGGAAGGTGAAAGGTGTCACACAGTTGCAGAAACCGAATAACCTTGGTGCCTGCTGCCACATCTGTTGACCCACCGTTTCTTTTTGGGTTGTTGATCATTACACCGACGGGATAACCATTTACTCTCGCCAGGCCCAGCATTCTTGAACGACCATAGTGAGGCGCTATTTCAAAAAAAGAGTTCGTGTCGAGAACCGCATTCAATATTTTTCCTGGATCATAAATCTCCCGTTTGTTGCGTGGAATAGCAGAAAGTAACGATTCTTCCCGCCGTTCAATGTCATCGTCACACGTTACCCTCGGCGGCATTTCCCAGACATTGGCAGGTAAATAACTTAAAAAAGTTCGGATCATCTCAAAGGCTTCTTCTTCGCTATTAGCCAGATTGTCAATCACACCGGCCAAATAGACTTGAGAGCGCTCATCACCGAGGTCTTCTTTCGTGATATCAATGCCAAGCGCTGCTTTGACCACAGGGGGCCCGCCGGGAAACACCTGGCTTATACCTTTTACCATCAGATTGAAATGAGCCAGGCAGGCATCGACTGCGGGTAAACCTGCGACACTACCCAGTGCCGCCGAAACAACGGGTACTTCGCAGAGCAGATTTTCAATACCAGGTGTAACCGGGTTGGTTGGAATATAGGTCCGCCCTATTTGCTCAAAAGTCTTTACGCTGCCACCACTGGCATCAAGTAGCCGAATGTAGGGCAATCGATAATCTCGCGCCATGTTTTGTGCATGCCCGGATTTGTTTCCGATGGTTGCATCACTGGCGCCTCCGCGAACTGTAAAATCACCGCCGTTGAGCACAACCTTGCGGCCATTGAGTCGGCACTGACCAATGATCGTATTGGACGGCTGGACATGCTCCAACTCGCCATTGTTATAAGTCGCCGAGCCAGCAAGTTTGCCTATCTCCTGGAACGAATTCTCATCGCAAAGAAGCTTGAGACGCTCCCGAATAGTTAGTTTGCCGCGCTCATGCTGGACATTAACCCCGACTTCACCGCCCATCTTTTCGGCCATGGTGTTTCGTCGGTTCAACTCGTCGATCTCAGGTTTCCATACCATTTTGCTGTTCCTCTTAAGTTGGAGGTGCGTTAAAAATTATGTTGTCATTCTCTAAATCGGTAATCGATTCAGTGTCGTAACCCAGCCATGAGCCTAATACTTCATGATTGTTTTCACCCAGACCAGGACATGGCACCCATTCGTCGCGGTGTATGCCATTCATTTGTATGGAGTTGCCAGGCATTGGTGTGTTGAACTTTTCGAATGGCACAAAGAAGCCCCGGGCATTGACCTGGCTATCCGAGGTGATGTCCGGTGTTGTATTGACGGGACCTGAAGCGATGCCCTTACTTTGCAGATATTCCGTTGCCTCTGTGTTGGTGTATTGACCGGACCAGTTGGCAAGGCTCTCATCAATGCTGTCTTGATCACTTATACGACTTGCAAGATCCATTTTCGGATCAAGCCCATTGCCAATGATCTCGCAGAGCTGCTGCCACTGCGTATCGTTTTTACATGCGATTGATATCCACTTATCGTTTCCTTTAGAGCGATAGATGCCATGTGGTGCCATACCAGGATGTCGATTACCTATACATTGAGGAGCGTTGCCTAGTTGTTCGTCGACTAGCCAGGGACCACTATAAGTGACACCACCTTCATGGAGAGACATCTCGATTAAATCCCCTTGCCCTGTTCGGTCGCGCTGCACTAATGCTTCCGTCACTGCGGCGGCAGCGTGAGTTGCACCAATGGGGTCCATCAAAGCCATTGCTGAGTTACGTGGCTCATCCGGGCTGTATCCCAACATATTGGTTAAGCCGGATAGTGGTTCGACCGTCGGGCCAAACGCAACACGATCACGATAGGGCCCGCTCATCCCGTAACCTGGCATGCTCACATAAATGATTCGTGAATTGATAGATTTTAGAACCTCATAACCCAGCCCCATTGCGGGCATTGCCCGAGCGCTGAAGTTCTCAATAACCACATCAGCAACGGCAACAAGCTCAAGGAAGAGATCGCGAGCCCGCGCTTGCTTCAAATCAAGGCAGAGACTCTTACGGTTGCGATGAAGTTTTACGAATATCGCATTCACATTCCATGGCTCATCTCCCGGCTCTCCACCAATCCAGCCGCCGAGGGGCTCGTGCGGGAACTCGCGTGGTCCACGACCATAGGGTGCTTCAATTTTAACCACTTCTGCACCAAGGTCTGATAAAAATCTAACGCCAAGTGGTCCGGCCCAGACGTGTGTCAGGTCCAGAATCTTGATTTTTCCAAGGGGCTGATCAATCAAGAGTCCGTTATCCCATAACTAATTGCTGCATCGGCCGGGAGTTCAGATGTTAATGCCCTCGATAGTCGGCTGTGTAAATGATAACTGCCCCGCGGAAGGCGAACTGTTTCGCCCTCCAGTTCCAGTTCCTGCCAGAAATCTCTTGATGCTAAATGCGGATCAGAAAGGATAGCTGCAAAAGTTTGCACCACGCCAAGGGGAATGCGAGAGATTTCAGCACGTTCCACGCACTCTGATGTCGTCCATGTAGCAATGACGTCTGCTGTCATTTGATAGAGAAGCATTCGGTTTTCGATTCTGAGATCGTTGTTTTCAAAACGTTCGTCGATCAACAGCTCTGGCAGGTCGATAAAAACTGTAAATGCGTCCCAGAATGCAAGAACAATGTTGATGTAAATCCAACCACCGTCAAGTGTTTTGAATAGATTGCTAGGCACAACGAAATAAAAATCACTGCCGTGTCGTTCACGTATCTGACCGGCACAATGCCACCGTACACTGGTGAATTGTGTCAGCGAAAGCACGGTCTCTAGCATGCTGACGTCGATTACATCAGCTTGATCAGCATGCAGGCAAGCGACTGCCGCAGCATAGGCAATTGCGCCACTTTGAAATTCCAGATAGTGACCCGGTAACGTAAGGGGAGTGCGATTGGCATCACCCATAAGATGGGTATACCCACCCATCGCCAGCAAGGTGGAAGGCGTTGCCTGCCAGTTTCTTTTCGGCCCTGTTTTACCAAAAGGTGTGATAGCCACCTTGATCTTTGTCTCCCAGTCTTCGAACCCTAACTGGATGAGCTCATCCGCAGTGTTGGCTTCACACACAACAACATCGGCCGCATCAGCATACTGGGCGATGTCGCACGGGTTAGATAAGGCGAGGCACCGTTTGTTCGTATGAAGAAATCCATCCATCGCCTCAGGACTTGCCCAGGCAGGCGTGGCTGACGCCAGGTCGATCCTTAACACTTCTGCTTCTTGACGGGCGAAGAGACGCCCAAAGTATCCAGCACTAAAAGCGCCTATCTCCAGTACTTTAATCATGATGAGATGTGCTGCTGTGGTCTTTCAATAATTCATCACCCCGGAATTCAACGCGAACCATATCTTTTAGCCCAGAAATGAGGGTGCCGATATACACGGCTGTTTATGCAAGAAGTTGATTATTCCTACTATTCTATTCAATTGTATGATTCTTGACGACTTAACGAAACATGCGGAATCCACCTCCGATAATCACAATAGTCCACAGGGAAAGTTATCTGGATGGTTTATGACAGGCTACAGGGGAAGGGAGATGAGGATAGGAATTATAGCAGGGCTTTTCGATCGAAAGTCTGAGTATCGAATCAGATTGGTTGCCTGGTTGTTTGATGAAAGCGTGGAGCGGAATGACGATTAGTGGTTAAACGCTACCAAGTTTTTTGTTGTTTGTGGTTATTGGCTGACCTGGTGATGGGCGATTAGCCAACATAATTTTCTGTTGGCGTAGGGATAAATGCGCTGCCATGGTTTCAACCATCAGCTAGCGGCAAAGAGATCGTTTTGCGGCCCTTGCCCCGGCCTTTGCCGGCGGCTTAACTGGGTGTTCAGGCTGTAGAAAAACCTCCTAACCGTTGCCCCCCTGATATACTGTTGGCATGAAAATCTGGATATACATCATGCCCAACTATCGCAATGACGATTATAGTCAGTGCCGCTTAATCGCGGTTAATCTTGAAGAACAACTCGTCCCAGGTACTTTCGAGTACACGCTTCACTATTTGGTTGAGCACTATTTGG
>JABJED010000229.1 GCA_018665025.1 Gammaproteobacteria bacterium | reverse complement strand
TCAGCACTGGAGGAAAGAACTGGAGGGAACGAACAGAGTCTCTAGCAGAAGCCATCGACCTGATCCAAAGAGAGGCCAGCCAATGAACCAGTGGCAAGTAGGTAACGTCAAGATCACCCGAGTGATTGAAATGGAGATCGCGGGCGGGACCAAGTTTATCCTTCCCCAGGCAACAAGAGATAAGGTCAGGGAGATCAACTGGCTGGCACCACATTTTGCCGATAAAGAAGGCAACCTGATCATGAGCATTCATGCACTGGTGGTGGAAACTCCGACGCGAAAGATGATTGTCGACACCTGCATCGGCAACGACAAACAGCGTAGCATCCCCAACTGGACCAATCTGAAATTGCCGTTTCTGGAAGACCTGAATAAGGCCGGTTACCAAACAGACGAAATAGATACAGTGATGTGCACTCACCTGCACGTCGATCATGTCGGCTGGAACACCATGCTGGTGGATGGGAAATGGATACCGACCTTTCCTAACGCGCGTTACCTGATGGGCAGGAAAGAGTATGAGTACTGGGATAAAGCTGAATCAGACAAAGTTGACTCAGGTAGCGCTGCTGACGATCTAAACCTGGGGGTCATGGGCGACTCTGTCAGGCCTGTGTTTGATGCCGGGCTGGTTGACCTTGTGGGGATGGATCACAGAGTATGTGATGAGGTGTTTCTGGAACCCACCACCGGTCACACGCCCGGGCATGTCAGTATTCATATACAGTCTGAAGGTGAGGAAGCATTGATTACCGGCGACTGCATCCATCACCCCTGCCAGATCGAACACCTGGACTGGGCCAGCTCCGCGGACTTTGACCAGGCCGCTTCCACCACCACACGAGTTGAATTGATGGAAAAGTATGTCAACAAGGATATTCTGATTATCGGCACTCACTTCGCGACCCCAACCGCAGGACACCTTAAAACAAAGGACGACGGTGGTGAAGGCTATTGGCTGGATACTGGTTTATAACTTAGGGCCTATCACAAAGGGTTTATAAACCCTTCGCTATAATGATTGGCAGCCCTACACGACAGCCACCAGGACCACACCTCAAACAGGGCGATGACCGGCGCGGACAAAGGTCATCGTGTATGATGTGAGGCATCGCTTTTGCGGACAAGTCATGAGAATTATTCACGAAACCCTGCAGTATCCATTCTCCACCTCACCAGAGTTCGGCACGACCATGGAAGTGGCGCCTGGAGTCTATTGGCTTCGTATGCCTCTGCCGATGTCACTGAACCACATTAATCTTTACCTGATTGAAGGCAACATAGGCTGGACGATTGTTGACACGGGCATTCGCGGAGATGAAACCAGGGATCACTGGCATACTATTTTTGAGAACTGCCTGGGGGGGAAACCTGTCAAACAGGTGATCTGCACGCATATGCACCCTGATCACACTGGCCAGGCTGGCTTTCTAACCGACCTATGGCACGCGCCACTTCTGATGAGCTACGGCGAGTACTACCAGACCCGCGTGATGAATTCGATGATGCGCGATGGCGGTCACTGGCAGACCGGCGAGTATTTCCAGCGAAATGGCCTTACCGAAGATTTTCTGACCCAGATGTCGGAAATGCGTAGCAGCTTCACACCCGAGCCCGAAGACTTACCAATACCCAATGCCTACATACGATTAAGTGATGGTGAACACATCATGATAGGCGACAATTCCTGGGATATCCTTGTTGGCAGTGGCCATTCCCCTGAACATGTCTGCCTGTACTGTGAAAAGCTGAACGTGATCATTTCAGGCGACCAGATCCTGCCCATAATCACCTCCAATGTCAGTGTCTCCCCGACTGAACCCTTTGGTAATCCAATGATCAACTGGCTGGAGTCACACGAAAAATTCAAGACGTTGCTTCCCGATGAAGTACTTGTATTACCTGCACACAATGAGCCCTTTTATGGCGTCCAGGCCAGGCTCCAGGAACTCATTGATCATCACGAGGACCGGATGCTGATTCTTGAAGAGAGTTGTGTGCAGCCCCAAATTGCTGTGGACCTGTTGCCCCACCTTTTTAAGCGCAAACTGGAAGGCGCTTCCATGTTTATGGGACTGGGTGAATGCATTGCGCACCTGCACTGCCTGATGAGTCGCAATAGAATCGAGAGAACCCTCAAGGACAATGTGTACTACTACCGGTCGATTGACCCAAACCTGGCTGAACGCGCGACACCTGGGCGTCATGAAGAGCCTGACGAGGAACCGATCCTGATCTAGTCCAGAGGCTCGCCCGTGTAGCTATCGACGAAGAAACAGCTATCGATAGACCTGCGTGTAGGCTTGCCATACTGACCTTTTGGCCAACCTATCGGCAGCATAGCGATGCTGGGTGTCTTCTCCGGGTTCAGACCTATCAGCGTATCAATTTCTTCACCGTGCGCACGGTGCGCGGTCGTTAAGGACGCGCCTAATCCAACTGCCCGGCAAGCCAACAGAATGTTTTGAATGGCCGGAAACAAGGCCTGTGATTGTGGCTGCTTGCGACGTGTCCATCCTGCGATGAACAGCAGTACGGGCGTTTCGTGCAGATGTTCCGCCAGGTAAATCGCTGCCTTCATATTGCGCTTTTTAGCTTCAGGGTAATCAGGAGACCTGGCCGCCTGTTTCGCCGGAACGATATATTGCCGAAAGGTTGATCGATACAGGTTAGCGATTTTTGTTCGTTTTTCTTTCTCCGTCACCGCCACAAAAAACCAGGGTTGGCGGTTTCCCCCGCTTGGCGCATAGGTCCCCGCTTCACAGACTTTCCTGACCAATTCAATAGGTACCGGGTCCGGCTTCAACCGCCGGATGGCTCTGGTGGTACGGAGTCCTTCCAGTAACGGTATGTCTTCCCCTATTGCTGAAACATCAATTCCACTCACGATACTTCCACTCACGATACTTCCACTAACGATAATGTCACCTGATACGCACCACCACTAAAGTTCACGTGGCCTTTCTCTATCAATCGATCAAGGTGCAGTCCCATGCTACGCCGTTCGACCTCATCAATCAGAAATCCAGTCTGGCCGGGCCGGTAGACAAAGCGATGATCAATGATTTCATCTATTGACCTGGGCTCTTTGATGAACTTGAGCAACCGCGATTCCCTGTCCTGAATCATCGATTCGAACTGATCTAGCATCGCAAGGAAAGTATCGCGACCGTCAACCAACCCCTTGTGATGAAAGGTTAACCACCAGCCAGCATCGACATGTTTCAAACGTTCGATACTTTCTTCAAAATCAGTAAGGTCAGACCAGGCATCCCCATAGTAGGGCCCAAAACCCGTCAGCTCTATATCACCCAGATACACAAGCTTTTTTGCCGGGTCTTCACCCCACTCAACAAGGAAGCAGCAATGACCCCGGGTATGTCCTGGTGTATGCAATACCGTGACCGTGACATCACCCAAATCAAAAACATGACCCTCGTCAAACCGTTGTACTTCACCACCTGCAGGATAGTAAAAAGCCGTTTCGATATCCTGCCTGAATGCATCGTATTCAGGGCCAGAAGGCGTGCCATAAATCTCCATCAAGCCTTCAATACTTTCAAGACCCTGCGCATCCATGCTGTGAGCATGCCAGGGCACCTCTCGGAACAAATGGGTACCCGCGATGTGATCTTCATGGACATGACTATGGATCACCATATCTACCCTCGGCAGTACTTCTTTTCGCGCAACAACTCCAAGAGAAGGATCGATGATCGCTGTTTGCCGGCTTCCAGTTACGGTTAACGAATTTCCATAAGGGTATTTCCCATTTTCATAACCGAACAGAATCGTGACAGGACCAACATGTTGAACCTTCAGACCGGCTGGATCAATTTCTTCAGGACGCAAAAGAACCTCTACTGTTCATTAACTGACGGGAATGTTCCTAATACTAATGACTGGCCCATTCTTAGGCAAAGAACACTTGCACAAAGAGGCTTTGAAGTCAGGGAGGTTAATTCAATAGACTAGCACTTTATATGAACGACCTGCTCACAAAGAACCTAAATCAAACAATTACTGCGGGATCACTCGCCGTAACGCCACTCCCTTTAAGCCCCGATATTTCTCTATACCTGATTTCCGCGGACTATCCAAAAGGCAGGCTGCCCGATGAAGAGATGCACGCCATCATAGATAACCCTGCTTACTGGGCATTTTGCTGGGCCAGTGGGCAGGTCCTTGCTGCGCATCTTGTTGCCCATCCAGAGATCTGCAGGAACAAGATGGTTCTGGATCTTGGGGCAGGCTCCGGTGTAGTCGCCATCGCAGCGGCAATATCAGGTGCTACTTCGGTTATCGCCTGTGACCTGGACAAGCATGCACTGGAAGCTTGTATCGTCAACGGTAAAGCAAATCGGGTCGAGCTCGACACCCTTGAGGACCTTGAACTATGCGTAGATAAAGTGGATCTGCTGATTGCAGCTGATGTGCTTTATGATCGAGAGAACATTCCCTGGCTGGAACGATTAGGGAGTTACGCCGATGAAGTCCTCATAGCCGACTCACGTATTCGCGACGAAAGCGTCTTCGAAGGGTTCGAAAAGATTGGCAATATCAGCGCAACCACAATTCCCGACCTTGACGAAATGAAGGAGTTTGGTGATGTGACCATCTACTACAGGAAGTACCGCTAGATCACCTGTTCCCTAAAAATAATCACTAAGGTCCTTCAGGTAGGCCTGCTCGGTACTACTTAGCTCACCCACGTTCACGAGGCGTTGCGCTGGATAAGGTTTAAAGCCATGTTTTAGTAAGACATCAAGTGGCCGGTTTGCTTCTACCGGCAACCAGATAAGCGCCGAACCACACATCCTTCGTTTCAGGACAGTCAATCCGTGCACCAACAATTTTCGCCCATACCCACGCTGCTGATAAGTCGCTGATACAAACCACTCACGGACCTCTCCCAGACCGGCGTGCTCCAAATCAGTTGCGGGGCCAACAGTGACAAACCCAAACGGCGCTTCGTCCTCAGCGAGGTAAGTATAAACAGCAGGTTCGGCAAGATGACATTCCAGCCCCCTGGTCGGGGCAAACGGACCGGGTGTTTTTGATCGAATCTGGTTCAAGGCACCAGCATCTGCTGCAAGCGCCCTGCGGATTCCTACTTGTTTAACCGACACTTTGGTCATGCAAGGGACATCAGGCGGGAAACCATAAAAGCATGGTGTCCCGCCTGACAATACAGCTTAGGATTTCAGGTTTTTGATAAGCGGCTTGTTAGCCTCGGCAATGCTGGATGGATGATCTGCATCCGTGAAATCCACGATTTCATCCCAGGCGTCGTTGACGTCTTCAGCGTTGAATCCCTGACTAACGCTGAAAGAGTGTCCTTTGCTTCTTTCCCATCGGACTTTCCCTATAAATCCGGCGCCGACCTCATATAGCCCGCCAGTCTCCTGGCTGTTCTCATCACAGAGCTTTACGACCAGCGGCATAATAAAATCAGGCTTAAGCGCGTCTACCAGTTGCTGGGGCATCACCGTTTCTGTCAGGCGCGAACCCGCAATTGGCGCGATGGTATTGACCATGATGTTCTTGGACCGACCTTCCAGCGCCAAAGTCTGAGACATTCCGTGCAGGCCGAGTTTTGCCATCGCGTAGTTGGTTTGTCCAAAGTTTCCGTAAATACCGGCCGCGGATGCGGTAAAGATCATCCGTCCGTAATTCTGGTCGCGCATATAGGGCCAGGCCGCGTGGCTAACCTTGAATGCGCCACGAACATGGACATCATAGATCAGGTCCCAGTCCCGCTCTTCCATTTTATGGAAAGTCTTGTCGCGAAGAATACCCGCATTATTAATCACTACGTCAATCTTCCCGAAAGAATCCATAGCGGTCTGGACAATCTTGTCACCATCGGTGACCGAATCATAGTTGGCTACAGCTTCGCCGCCACCTGCTTTGATTTCGTCAACGACGACGTCGGCGGCGGCCTTATCAGCGCCATCACCAAACGCTGAACCGCCAAGATCATTAACGACAACCTTGGCCCCTCGTTTACCCATTTCAAGTGCGTAGGTTCGGCCTAGTCCATTACCCGCCCCGGTAATTACGACCACTCGGTCATCAAATCTGACATCTGTCATCTAGCTATCCTCTGGTTTATTAAAACTGGTTTAAATATCGTTTCTGAGAAAAGACGCCCATTATCCTGACATTAGTGCTCCGGGTATAGTCTGGAAGGCCTTCCCTCATGCTAGTCTAGGACTAACCACATTGGCGGAGGGACTATGTTTTATTGGCAGAAGAACTATGCTTTATTGGCGGAGGGATTATGCTTTCTAACAGATCCGCTGCGCTAGCCGTTGCCGTTTCTTTTACCGTCGGGCTGGTCGCAAGCCTTGCGCTGCGCCCTAACGGTCCCAGCGAATTATCTGTCGCCAAGATCAGCGATGGCACCCCGACCCGCGTTCACTGGCGTGTGCCCACCCCTTTTTCCAGCAATCTTCCGGTTCTTGGCGACAACACCAAATACATCAGCGGTACTGCCACGCAGATAAGTGATGGCGCAGTGCACCTCGAGATGTTCGAACCCGGCGAACTGGTCCCCGCGCTCGGTATATCGGACGCAGTCCGGGATGGCAAAGTACCAGCAGGATACAATTGGCTCGGCTACGATCAGGGGAAAATTCCCGCGGCTGCCTTGATCGCAGCCGTACCGTTCGGCATGGAACCCTGGGAATTCAGTGCCTGGTGGTTTGAAGCAGGGGGCCGTGAACTGGGCGAGGAACTGTATAAGCCTCATAACATACACCCAATATATTGCGGCATGACGGGTCCTGAAACAGCCGGCTGGTTTCGCGACCCTATTACAAAGCTGTCTGATGTTGAGGGCCTGAAGATTCGCTTCGCAGGTATTGGCGGTAGAGTGATCGAAAGGCTTGGCGCTTCCGTCACCATGTTGCCATCCGGAGAAATCTTCCAGGCGCTCGAAAAAGGAGCTATCGACGCATCTGAATATTCGCTGCCAATTGTTGATGAAGCACTCGGGTTCAATCGAGTTGCAAAATATAATTACTATCCGGGCTGGCACCAGCCATTTACCGCATCGCACCTCATCGTCAACCTTGATGTCTGGAATTTGCTCGCAGCGATGGACAAGCACCTACTCACCACGACCTGCACCGCAGCAGTGACCCGAAACCTTGCTCGCGCTGAAGCACTTCAGGGTGAAGTCATCGCCGGATTCCCCGCCATCGGCGTAACGGCAGAACGTCTACCTGAACCACTTTTAAGGGAGCTCAATCGGGTATCCGATGATGTCCTGGAAGAAGAAGCAGACAAAAATGAGTCTTTTGCAAAAATTCTTGCATCCCAGCGGACATTTGAAGAAAGCTACCAGCATTGGAAGCGCCTGGCGTACCTACCAAGAGACTTTTAGAAGATGCAGCTCCCCTCAACTGTCATTTCACGCCGAATCGATCCATTTATCACCTGGATTGGCGAATCCATATCCTGGATATGGTTACTGCTATTGTTGACCATCGTATTCAATGTCGTGCTGAGATACGCCTTCGGGCAAGGCAGAATTGAACTGGAAGAAATACAATGGCACCTCTACAGCACCGGCTTTTTACTCGGCATTGGATACACCTTTCAGCTTGATGGTCACGTAAGAGTTGACGTCGTTCACGAGCGGCTCAGTCCCAGAACCCAGGGCTGGCTGGAACTCTACGGCATCCTGCTTTGTGTATTGCCTTTCACCGCTTTGATACTGGTTTTTTCTGCGCCCTTTATAGCATCCAGCTACGCTCTGTCAGAGGTGTCGGTTTCACCAGGAGGGCTGCCATTCCGATGGGTTATCAAGAGCATGCTGTTTATTGGTTTTTTTCTGCTGTTGCTCGCTATCGTTTCAAGATTCAGCAGGGTTTGGTCATTCCTGTTCCTAAGCCAAACAGGAGATCGGCATGAGTCCCAATGAAATCCTGGCTCTCCTCATGTTTTTTGGCTTCATTGTTTCGGTTTTTACGGGCTATCCGATTGCCTGGCTTCTGGGTGGTCTTTCAATTTTGTTTACGGCCCTCGCGATTATTCTCGAAGTCGATTTTCACGTGCCAGTTGGTGTCGATTGGAGCTACACGTCGCTGACGATTGATCGAGTCTGGAATGTTATGGAGAACTGGGTAATGGTCGCGTTACCTATGTTCATTTTCATGGGGCTTTTGCTGGACAGATCAGGCATTGCCGGTCGCCTTATGACCAGCTTTGCGAAATTGCTCGGCCCGGTTCGCGGCGGGCTGGCCATCACCGTCACCCTGATTGGTCTTCTGCTCGCTGCAACAACCGGAATCATTGGCGCCTCCGTTGTTCTGCTGGCTCTTCTTGGGCTACCCGTGATGATGAAAGAAGGTTACAACACAAGCCTCGCTGCCGGCACCGTTTGCGCGGTCGGTACGCTGGGTATCCTGATACCGCCAAGCATTATGCTGGTTCTGATGGCTGACCGAATGGCTATGAGCGTTGGCGACTTATTCCTCGGCGCCGTTTTTCCTGGCGCGCTGCTCGGCGGATTGTACGTCACCTATATACTTGTCTACGGCTTCCTGAAACCTGAACATGCTCCTGCTACGAAACGGGAACCTATCGACCTGAAAGTCGTCTGGGAACTGTTCATGGCCATTGTGCCCGCAGCTTTTCTGATCCTGGCCGTACTTGGCAGCATTTTCTTCGGGTTAGCCACACCTACCGAGGCCGCCGGAGTCGGCGCCGCGGGGGCGCTACTGTTGGCGGCGCTAAACCGGACGCTGAACATGTCCGTGTTGCGAGAGGTATTATTTGAAACCACTCGTACCACCGCGTTCATCTTCGCAGTATTGCTGGGTGCAACAGCTTATTCGCTGGTACTTCGCGGACTCGGTGGTGACGAGCTCATAGAACGGGCGCTGCTCGGACTCCCTTTCGGTCCCTCTGGCATCATCATTTCTATCTTATTCGCCACGTTCTTGCTCGGGTTTTTCCTGGACTGGATTGAGCTGACCCTGATTATCCTCCCTCTGGTTTCACCCGTTGTGTTCAACCTTGGATTTGACCCGGTCTGGTTCACCATCCTGTTCGCCGTTTGCCTTCAAACAAGTTTCCTGACACCGCCCGTTGGGTTCGCTATCTTTTACCTAAAAGGTGTCGCGCCGGAGGGTGTAGATATCGTGACTATCTACAGGGGCGTGTTCCCTTATGTTATTTTGCAATTGATAGGCTTAGCCATCATTTTTAACTGGCAGGCTGTTGTTACCTGGCTACCTGCACAGGCCTATGGAAACTAAACCCCGGGAAACCTGACAATGAAAAGAGAAGAACTCCTGATTGAAGAAGAAGAGCTAGTCGCAATAATTGATGACCCTAACCTCCGTCTTTTTGACGCTACTGTCGTACTTAATCCTGCAGCAGCAGAGAGCGGCCATGACAGGTATCTCGCCGGGCATATCCCGGGGAGTGTTTTTCTGGACCATGCCGCTATTTCCGAACCTGACTCGAATCTTATGTACACGATTCCAGACGAAAAAAACCTTGGGGAAGCAATTGGTGCCCTGGGCATCAGCATGGAGACACCGGTCGTAGTTTACTCCACTGAGATGCTGGCATGGTCAACACGGATCTGGTGGGTGCTGCAATATGCAGGACATCGAAACGTCAGAGTTCTAAACGGAGGACTGCCAGCCTGGAAAGGTGCTCTGGAAATCGCTGAGAATAAATACGTCCCCACAACTTTTAATACAGATCTTTCTCCACAGATGTTCGCCAGTAAGGAAGAAGTGCTTTCTTCAATCACCGACGGAAGTGCCTGCGTGGTCAATACGCTTACACCCGAAATGTATAAAGGTGAAGCGGAGGTTTTCTACGCAGGGCACATATCCGGTTCGGTGAACCATCCCTTTTTCGAGCTTATGGATGAGGACTATCTACTACCAGATAAAATACTCGCAGAGATCCTCGAGCAAAAAATGATCGGCGATCGCCTGATCACTTATTGCGGCGGTGGAATTGCGGCAACACTTAACGCCTGCGTCGCGAAACTGCTGGGTGTGGATAATGTCGCAGTCTACGACGGCTCTATGTCAGAATGGATGGCGGAAGAACTACCCATCACGACCGGGGCGGACACAGGCTCATTAACTTAGAATATTCCCAAAAACGCAGTACCATAATGTCTCGATGCATTGACATTAACGACGATTATTTAACAAGGAGTAAGAAAGCGTCTGTAAAAATTAGTAGAATGTAGAAGATCAAGAAATCTATCGACCGAGATACTCGTGTCTATTCAGTCTGGCGTGCATTTTATGGTATAGATGTCGTTCGCGACAATATTTATCGTCATGCAGGCGCACGCAGAAATTGGTGAGACGAAAGTACAATATAATTAAAAAGTACAATGTAACTAATAAGAAATTAGCAGTGGAAGGTATTAAATGACTCGTATCGCATATAAAGAATTTTTAGGCAACAGTCCCGACTGGTTCAAGACATCGATCCTGGTTTTCCTGGTGCTCTGCATTCCATTGAAAATGGTAGTCGGGACGACCGTTCTTGGGTGGATGTTTCTAGCAATGTTTATTCTTACGCTGGCCATGGCTTTAAAATGTTACCCACTGCAAAGTGGCGGGCTTCTGGGGTTGGCGATCCTGGCACTGGGTTTAACGTCGCCAGAAACAGTCTGGCACGAGATACAGGCAAATCTTGGGGTACTTGCCCTGTTGATATTTATGGTGAGTTTCATTTACTTCATGAAGCCATTACTAACCTTTGTATTTGCAAAACTAATCATGAACGTGCAGAGCAAATGGATGCTCTCATTGATGTTTTCAATGATGGCGGCTTTTCTTTCTGCATTCCTTGATGCTTTAACGGTTACGGCCGTACTAATTACTGTTTTCGTTGCCTTGTATGGCGTGTACGAGAGGATTCACTCGACCGACGATACAGACTTTGACCAAAACGGAATCTCGGATCAACAACAATTGAGCGGTGATACGCTGGAAGAATTCAGGGCATTCATTCGTAGCCTTGTAATGCATGGCGCAATTGGCACAGCGCTTGGAGGTGTCACTACGATGGTGGGGGAACCCCAAAACCTGCTGATAGCAGACAAGATGGGATGGAATTTTATTCAGTTTGCCCAAGAAATGTCACATGTCACGATTCCTGCGGTCATTGCCGGTTTTCTGACGTGCATCGTACTCGAGCTAACGGGTGTTTTGGGATACGGGGGGAAGCTGGATCCGCAAGTCCGCGCAATACTAAAAGGTTATATTCAGGAACAGGACGAAAAGAGAACACAAAGAGAAGTTTATGGCCTCATTATACAGGGACTCTGCGGTGTTCTTCTGGTGGTCGGGTTGGCGCTCCATATCATGGAGGTGGGTCTTATTGGATTGTGCCTACTTGTCGCGGTGACCGCACTCACCGGAATCAAAGAAGAACATCAAATAGGTCGTGCCTTCGAGGAATCTTTACCTTTCGTTTCCCTGCTTTGTATCTTCTTCATTGTCGTTGGGATGATTCATGATCTGCATCTCTTTAGCCCCATTATCCAATGGGTACTGGGCTTACCCATCGAAGACCAACCACGCGCATTTTTTCTGGCTAATGGACTGCTGTCGGCAATTTCTGACAATGTGTTCGTTGCAACCGTCTATATCAATGAAGTGAAAGCTGCATTTGATGCCGGTGATATTTCGAGAGCACATTTCGATAGTCTGGCAGTCAGCATTAATACCGGGACAAATCTTCCTTCTGTTGCAACCCCGAATGGCCAGGCAGCATTTCTATTTTTGCTAACCTCCGCACTCGCACCGCTGATTCAACTGGGCTATGTGCGTATGGTGATAATGGCTTTCCCTTATACCATCGTACTAACGATTGTAGGGTTCCTTTATCAGTAGACGGATTCGAAGGTTGGCCAAGCGATACGAAGCGCCCCGAAAGTGACACGAGGCCTGACTGTGTATAAAGTAGCATGGTTGTCTGACCAGAGATCAAGGGATTATGCGAAACGTAAGACTGGGATGACGTAGCAACACTCAATATAACTTTATTGGATTAACTGCTGTATTCTAAGCCCGCTAATCAGCTGATAACTTGACCAGGTATTAGTCACCACCCTAGAGGTTTATTTGTCTTTTCGCTTAAAAGCTATACTGGGCGTCGCTTTAATCGAAGCAGTGTTGCTGAGTGTGCTTATCTATGAAGCGTACTCTCTTGTGTCTAACTCTAATGCACAGGCAATTGAATATCATGCGCGGGAGGCTGCCAAACAATTCTCTGCTGCAACCAAAAGTGCCGTTCTAGCCCAAGACCTGGCTACTCTGGAGACTTTTACAGCTCAGATTCTGGAGCCAGATGGGGTTGTGTATGCGCGAATCATCGATCGCTCGAACCAGATAATCGCTCAAAGCGGTCAATCTGATGTTCTGCAGCGTCCCTTTGTCGCTGACCTTTCCGTCTTTGATGTAAGTGACGGTATCTATGATGTTGAGGCAGAAATAAACGAGGGCGGGTTACTCTATGCAAAAGTACACCTGGGAGTCTCCACCGAAAAATTTGATTCGATACTGGCAACCGCCAAGCAGAGGACCATATCCATAGCGATATTGGAAATGGTTTTGGTAGCACTTTTTTCCTTTGTCCTCGGCGGTTACCTCATTCGCCAATTACGAACGCTCCGAGACGGCGCGAATACGCTCTCAAAAGGTGAACTGGGTGTCTTGGTCCAGATTACAGGTAAGGATGAAATAGCAGAAACAGCAATTTCATTTAACCAGATATCCACTAACCTGGATCAATCTCACAAGGAAAATACTGCACAAAGTGAATTATTAAAAGATCTTCTCTATACATCTTCGGACTTCTTCTGGCAAACCGATGAAAAATTACGAATCAGATACCTGTCTGTTGACGACATCCCTTCACTAGGCCTAGACACAAAAAACCTGATGGGCCTGACTTTATGGGATTTCCTGGCAAGTCAAAGCTATAGCAATAATATGCAGGTTGATTATGTCAAATCCATGTTGCTGGAACGGCGGGAGTTTTCTGAAGTCGAACTAGAAATCAAAAACAATAAGGGCGAAAAAAGATGGTTCAGTTTGAGCGGCAAGCCAGCTTACAACGCGGATCAGGAGTTTATCGAATATCGTGGGACAGGAAAGGACATTACAGCGTTCTTCGTGAAGGAACTGGAATTAAAGGAAGCGCAAAAACTAGCAGAAGCCAGCAATGAGGCCAAATCAGCATTTCTGGCTAATATGAGCCACGAGCTTCGCACCCCGCTCAACGCCATACTGGGATTATCGAGTGTATTGGAAGAAACTCGATTGGATAAAGACCAGGCTGAAATTCTTGGACACATTATTAGCAGTAGCGAGACGCTGTTCAAATCATTATCGGACATCATGGACATTTTAAACGTTGATACCAACGTAGCCGTTTCAACTTTAGAGCCTTTCTCACTAACCAGTTTTTTGGAGCAAACGACATTCCAGTTCAGCGGTGAGGCTATAAAAAATGGGAACGAGTTGGCGTACTCGGTGGACCCCAAAAGACCATTGATTCTAAAGGGGGATATCGTCCGCTTGAAACAGATTCTGACGAATCTCATGTCTAATGCAGTGAAATTCTGCAAAAACGGGAAGGTTACTGTTAATGCTCGTTTTGAATCGCGAGTAAACTTTGAAACGTTCCTGATCGTAACCGTTCAGGATAATGGACCGGGTATTGCGGAAGAACATCAGAAGACCATCTTTGAAGCATTCACGCAGAGCGACAGCAGTATAACCAGAGAGTTTGGCGGGACGGGCCTGGGTTTGAATATTGTAAAAAAACTGGTGACCTTCATGAATGGTTCGGTTGGTCTAGAATCCACACCACAGACAGGTTCGAAATTCTGGTTTGAAATTCCTATTCAGGAAGTGGTGAGTGATATCTCTGTTTCAAGCGATTAAATTGGAGGTAATCAAAATACTTCTGGTTTCGATCTACTCGCTTGTTCAGGAAGCTACAACAGCTAATTGGCAATTGCGGTAGAGAAGCGAACCCATCATCGTTCGACTATTTGATTTCGGCGAACATACTCCCCTTACCGAATCATACGAATTGCGGTTAGATCGGGAAAACCAGCCAACTCTTTCTCTGGTTTAATCTGTGGGTAGGCAAGTTTCAGGGCTTTAAAGTCGGTGAAGGCTGCCAGTTCTTGCATTAGCAAAATTATCCCATCCAGGGATGGGCCACGACGCGCACCCATTGCCACCTTGAAAAAACCTCGGGATCCACCATCGGGATAGTCGTAGGAAGACGGTTGGATTATCTCGCAACGATGATGACGGAATCCAAAACTGGCACCCTTCTGGAACACCAATTTACGCTGACGAACCTCGTGAGTAATCACCGCAAGCAGAAAATCATGGTTTTCCCCACTATCCTCAGCCACGTGGAACTCCATCACGACTATCGGTGACTCAGCCCAGACCAGCTCTCTTTGCGGGCCAAGGGCAGGATGATTAACTCGGGCAAACAATCCCGATATCTCCGACAGCGCAAATGCTAAAAGTCGGTTGTTATCCATCACTGACTGGGTGTGTTTTAACGTCCATTCAGGATGAAAAACCCATGGTGCGTCCAGAATGGCAACCTGGGAGAGGCTCAGCGCAGTGCCCATTTTCCCGCGGCTAAACGCTAAAGCCAGATGAAACTGCTTGGCGTTCACGTAACGGTTGTCGTCGAGTTCCTCCGGGCTGAGCGTTTTGATAACACCAACGTTTGAGAACTCTAACCCGACCTGCTCCAGCTTTAAGCCTGAACGTATTTCCAAAACCAAAACCGGTTTCTTTTCGCCACAGGCTATCAACAACGGCTCAAGTTGGAATATTGGCCCGATAAGCGTGGTATCCAGCATCAAAACCCAGGGCCGATCCGAAGGACGAACCTCAAGCGCCTGGAGTAAACGCGTTGGATCGACCACTGTCTGGTTCCAATCGTAGGCGATCAGTTCCAAAAAAAGGATGTCAGTCTTACCGCTGCCAAAACGATCCAGCAGTTGTGGCTCATCCTGGAAACTATGACAATTGAGGTCTGAGGAATCGAGTAGATCTAGAAGAGCCAAGGTCTCAAAATAACCACCGAACATATCCAGCTGCAAAGTGTGAGTGTTATCTCTGCGATATTTATCTTTTTTATGACGTAAAACAGTGATGGCGGCGCTAATCGCGGCCATGCCACTAGAGAAAACAGTTATTTCCGTCTGCCACCCTGGAATGTCAGGTACGGTCTCTTTAATCCGCTCTTCAAGTATCGGCCTGAGTACACGTTCGTACAAAAAGTTGGAAGAGAGGCTGATAGGTAACAAGGGAATGTGATTGCTGGGGGGCGATTTCATCACACCAGCAATCAATGAATGAGCCAG
Organism: Gammaproteobacteria bacterium; assembly: GCA_018665025.1. Classification (GTDB taxonomy): domain Bacteria; phylum Pseudomonadota; class Gammaproteobacteria; order Pseudomonadales; family Azotimanducaceae; genus UBA9659. The sequence goes on along the minus strand of JABJED010000229.1, from coordinate 6,607 downwards.
TGTGATCCATTGAAGACGGAAATCCATCGCCAATTCTTCCAATTGCCTTTCGGTATCCAGGTCATCCCTTATCGTTCCGGCTAACAGATCATCGACTTGTTGACGCCAGTCTTGAAATCTTTCACCCAATTTTGGATTGGCCGCCGTTAGGCTCTCAACCATCGCCAGCAGACTCAGGGCATCTTCCCGACATGGAGTAATCGAGTGATCCGACAGGCTCTTGGCAGGCTTGCGCGATCTGGTCATTAGATTTTCTAAATTCGTCATCACGAGACTCGAAAGTTATGTCCTGAAAAGTTGACCGCAGAAACTACGGTTTTGATTTTCAGAATGGTAACGCAAACCGAGTAAACAAGAGAATAAATCATCCGGCTACGCTAATACAAAATTTGTAGCATGATAAATTCGGCAACAAGCCTTGGTAAAAACTGGAACAACAAGCCCGTCATGACACTGTAACCTCGAGCAGGGTTTCTCTGCTCTTTCATGGCGTCTTCCGCATTTTATGTTTCGATGGCATCTGTACTTTACCGAAGCTCATCAGAATTGAGACTAAAGCGACTTCAAACAAAGCTGCCGGTGAACGAATATTCAATACAATGCCAATCATTGCCGAGAATGACAGAGTGATTTTCAACCGGGATTACCGCATAGTCAGGAAGTCAATCAGACTGCCAAGTCTTAACCAATGAACAAACTAAAATCGACGGGGCCTCTGGCCGGAGTAAAAGTACTCGATCTTTGCTCGGTCGTGTCCGGCCCCATGGCGGCAGTGATCCTCGCAGACCAGGGCGCCGATGTGATTAAAGTGGAGCCTCCAGGCTGGGGTGATGGCATCCGTCAGCTTGGTGCGAGTCGAAACGGGCTTAGCGCGATCTTCGCCATGATCAATCGCAACAAACGATCCATAGGTCTCAATCTAAAGCATCCCGACGGTGCGCGCCTCGCTTGCACACTCGCTCAAAACGCTGATGTAGTCATACAGAATTATCGACCTGGGAAGATGGACAAACTGGGGCTTGGCTACGATGACTTGAAGCAAGATCACGCTGACCTGATTTACGCGTCGATCAGCGGCATGGGCGAAATCGGACCTTATGCCGAACAGCGGGTGTACGATTATGTGATTCAAGGGATCAGCGGTGTTGTGGATGCGCAGTCAACCGGCGAACCCGAAATGGTGCGCACCATTATTTACGACAAGGTCACTGCACTCATCGCCGCGCAGGGGATTACAGCCGCCTTATTCGCGAGGGCGACTGGTGCTGGCGGTCAACATATCAGGTTGTCGATGCTAGATGCGGGGATCTATTTCAATTGGCCCGACCTCATGTGGAATTACAGCTTCGAGGGAGACGATGTGCAGTACGCAGGAGATCTTGCAGACATGTACGAGGTCAGTAAGACCCGCGATGGGCACATCGTCTCACATCATCTGGGCGCCGACACTTCATCTTATAGCACCGACGAAATCGTTGATCTGCTCGCCGAAAACGGTATCCCGGTTGCTAAAGCGAATTCGCGCGCAGACGTCCTCAATGATCCACAGGTGCTGGCAATGGACATTATCGAATCCAGTCAGCACCCACGAGGAGGTCGTATGCTATTGCCCAGGACACCGGTTAGATTTGAAGGCACGCCAACAAAGCCGCATTTGGTATCGCCAGAGGTTGGCGAGCACACCGTTGAGATTCTCACTGAACTCGGTATGACCCTGCCTGAAATGAATGCGCTGGCCAGTCAAGGGGCGATCGGCTAGCACGTATAGAACAAGCAAACCAGTCCGTACAAACCATTCCGCACAAGCGAGAGTCATGGCCTGGGCGCGACAGGCCCTTGAATGAATTAAAGGCTAATAGTGACAGCGCACTATCTTTATGGTGCGTCGAGATCGTAATACCTATTGAATCAACCTGGGTTTTAGCCGCATGATACTGGTCATCAAAGACAGCTAAGAGAACCTTTATGATTCGAGGCATTCATCACGTCGCTATTTCCACCCCCAATCTGGAACGAATCGTCGCTTTTTATCGTGACATTATTGGCGCAGAGGTCGTCTATGAAGGCGGCTGGCAAAAGGGTTCAGAAGTTATCGATGGCATCGTCGGGCTTAAAGACTCCCATGCAAAACAGGCAATGTTAAAAATGGGCAACGCCTATCTGGAATTTTTCGAATATGTGAATCCACCCGGCGAGCCCATCGACCCTCAATATGGCGTTAACAACCACGGCTACACGCATTTCTGTCTTGACGTAAAAGATATCGATCAAGAGTACCAGCGTCTACGCCAAAACGGCATGACATTTAATTGTCCCCCGCCAAGTTTTGAAGGCAGCCCAATTCGCGCAACCTATGGTCGGGACCCAGATGGCAACGTGGTGGAAATTCAACAAATAATGGATGTTTCACACGATTTCGCGCTTGAGCAAACCAAAACCTCTTTCTGAAACCGGCAGCGATCTCTTTCTCTAAACCCGAGGTAAACGGTATGTTCTGGCGGCGGTTGGCGTCCACTCTACTGCTCAGTAGCTGGAGATCCGTGTTAAAGTTCTTAGCCCTCCCCTAAGAAATCAGTTTTAAAAACAATGCCAACGACGTTAGCAACGCTTTTAGTAAGTCCTTCTTTTATCGCTAACCATAAGCGCCTGGTACAAAAATCTTGACGCCACTCATCCCATGCTCATCGCCAAGAAACTGATCTTGATAGAAGCACAAGCCAAACATCAGGACAATAATATCTTTCTATTTTCAGACAAAACTACCGCTCCTCTGTCGCTTACCTGTGTGTTGATCTCTCGCTGGATATTGTGCGCTGCCTGTTTCATGACTTTATGGGCAGAAGCGGATGAATTAGAAGGCTATCCACCAGAAGTAGCGGCTTTATTACAGGAGTATCAAAACACATCCGATGCTAACGGATCTACTATTCCTTCTATATTCGCTTATCGCAGCGATAGTTCGGGAAGAACACTCATTGATTTTGAGAGCGGCCTGATAGTGGCGTCTTCAGAGACAATATCCGGGCTTAAACAGCGCATTGTGGAAGTATTGCTAACTCAAATCGATCCCAGTGTAATTGATGCTCACACGGCCTACGACTTTGGCTTGATCAATCAAAAAACAAAGAAACCATTTTTTTTCAATCAAATTAAAGACCACGATGGTGAGAGCATTGCGTCGGTCTGGCGTGCAGAACGATTTGCCAATTTCCTGATCTACAATGAACTTCGGCATGCAGGTGATTTCAGTATTGTGCTATCCATGGTTGCAACGCATAAACAACTGGCTGGGGCAAAATATGTTCGCTATGTACTTGAGTCTACTCGCTCACATCAGATCAACCCATCCCTGGTGATGGCCATTATGGAAACTGAAAGTGCCTTCAATCCAATGGCGCGTTCTCGCTCTAACGCGTTGGGATTGATGCAAATCAAAGCGGATACGGCAGGGCGAGACTACTTTACGCGTATCAAAGGTTACGCGCATACCCCCAGCTCCGCTTACCTTTATCAACCAGCCCAAAACATCGAGATAGGTAGCGGCTATTTAAGTATTCTTGCCCGTCGATATCTTGTTGGCATAAACGATCCGAAAAAGCTCGAAGATGCTGTGATAGCCAGCTATAACGGAGGCGCTGGTAATTTGTGGCGAAGTTTAAACTCTTCAGGTAACCGAAAGCAGGCTATAGCCCGTATTAACAAGATGACAACACGTGAATTCTATTGGTTCCTGACCAACCGCCATATTAGGAGTGAAACGCGTGATTATGTCAGGAAGGTAAGGACCAGAATATCTAAATATGAGGCCCTGTTGACCAACAATGGTAACGGAGCATTACCGGTTGCCATAAACCCGATAGAAATTATCGCGCATCCACCTACAGGATTATTTTTCCAATCTCGTTCTATAGCGTAAGCAGTAAGGCCAATGTATGTTGGTGGAAGTAGCTTTTGATGGATAAAAGCTAATGACTAATAAACCAGTTAGCAATTTTTCTTTCGGCGCTCACCTCGCCTGAACAATGACTTTTAGACGTCGCTACAATAGTAGCTCCTCTTCAATCGGGTGGAAAAAGCTAGCGGATTTGATTAAGGAATTGGAAGTCAGCTCTTTGACACCAAAAACCTCAGCGGTGATGTTGGATCGCGTCTTCACTCTTTCCAGGAGTAAATCAAAATCTCCGTCGCCGGACAGCAGTACCACTGTGTCGATATTCCGCGCCGCATCCAGCACGTCAATCGTAATGCCAACATCCCAATCCCCTTTAGCAGATCCATCTCTTCGTTGAATATAAGGTTTAAGGCGCACGTTAAACCCAATGTGCTTCAGTGCGTTCTGAAATTTAAGTTGCCTTTCGTCTCCCGCGTGGATCGCATAGGCATTGGCAATGACGATTTCTCCGCCCAAGCCAACTTTTTCCCAGAGTTTGCGATAGTTAAATTGGCGACCATAGACTTGCCTGGTTGTGTAGTAGATATTCTGAACATCAACGAATATGCCAATCCTGTTCATTGGAGCTTCGCCATTTGTGTCGTAGCGGATATGAGCTTCAACTCAGCCTCGGTGGGTTCGGACATGGATTTACCTTTTATTATTGTCGAACTCACCATCCAGAGTAAACCATATTCACGGCGGATACGGGATGTGGGGGCAGGATGCCAGAAAACGACTTTATACCGACCTAATAAACGACGCTTGTCCAGCTTTCGAGCGTATAACCACATTAATCAATCAGTGTATAATTAACGGTTATGCTTTCAAAAATAATTTTGCCAATTGCCATCATTGCGATCAGCACCGCTGCTGCCGTATGGATGTTTATGCAGAAAGAACCGCCACAAACCATCGATAAAAAACCACCCTCCATGCTTGTGGATGTCATGCGCGTACATGCAGCGAACGAAAAAACCACCGTGAAGGCACAGGGCAGTGTGACACCAAGAACCCAGACCACCCTGGTCTCTGAAGTGTCCGGATTGATAACCGAAGTTTCCGCCGCATTTGTCGCTGGCGGATTCTTCAGCAAGGGGGACGTCCTGGTTCGAATCGATGACCGTAATTATCGAGCAGAAGTCAAACGTGCGCAGGCCGCGGTTAGAGCGGCTGAAACAAATGTCACTCGCGAAACCGGACTGGCTGACTACGCCAGGGAAGACTGGGAACGAGCGCAATCAGTATTGCGGTCCAGTAAGGCCGCTACCGATCTGGCCATGCGTAAACCACAACAGGCTGAAGCCTTAGCAAGCCTTGAATTCGCAAAGGCAGATCTGGAAAAGCGTGAGGGTGACCTCGATCGTACGGTCATCAGAGCGCCTTATGATGGACTGGTTCGAGAAAAGCGAGCTGATATTGGTCAGTTCGTCAATTCAGGCTCTCCTCTGGCCGTCACGTTTTCGGTTGAAGTTGCCGAAATACGATTACCCCTGCCGGATAGCCAATTGCCTTACCTCAACCTGGATGAGCATGAACTGGTTAAAGGTCGAGGACCCGGTGTTGTACTGTCGGCCAATATCGGAGGACAACTCAATACCTGGCAAGGTCGAATTATACGCACTGAAGGCGTATTCGATGAAAGTAGTCGTGTGCTATATCTCGTTGCACAGATTGATGATCCCTACAATCGGTATTCAAAGAAGTGGCAGCACTCTCTTCGCATGGGGACTTTTGTTGACGCCGCTATCGAAGGTAAGCTGTTATACAACGTGATTCGACTACCACGTACGGCACTGCACAGGGACAACAAAATATGGACAGTCTCTGACAACGATACATTACGACCCGTAACCGTCGAAATTTCCCACGCTGACGAGCAATCGGTCTTGATTCGGTCCGGTTTAGTATCAGGCCAGCTAATTAGCCTCACCGTGCCTGAAAACCCTTTCCCCGGAACGCCGGTACGCTATAAGGAACTCGACAACACAATAGTGGGGATGGATCTTGGAAACGATTGATCCACAAATTAATCCAGCTATTGATCCAGCTATTGATCCAGCTATTGATCCAGCTATTGATCCGAAGAAGGGCATTATTTCGTGGTTCGCCAGGAATCATGTAGCGGCAAATCTCTTGATGTTTGTGATCATCCTGACTGGGATCTTCTCCGCGTCGACCATACGAACACAACTCATGCCGGATGTTCAATTGGACATGATCAGCATCGATGTTCCTTTCCCTGGGGCTTCACCTGGCGAAGTGGAATCAGGTGTCGTTACTCGAATCGAAGAGGCTGTACGAGACATCGAAGGCATTGCCGATATGCGCTCATTCTCTAATCCATCATCCGGTACAGTGCGGTTGGACGTTGAGACCGGTTACGACGCCTTGGCGATTCTTGACGAAGTGAAGATGGCGGTAGATAGAATTTCCAACTTACCTGGGTCCATCGAAAAACCAGTAATCTATAGGAACCAGCCAAACCCGCGCGCGATCAACGTTCAGATCTATGGTGATCTGGATGAAGTCAGTATGAAAGGTCTGGTCTCTACGATTCAGGATGAAATTCTTTCTTTACCCAGCGTTACGAAAGCAGATATCCAGGGTGCACGACCTGATGAAATTAGTGTTGAACTAGAAGAGTCAAGATTACGTCAGTATGGGTTGAGCCTT
>JABJED010000228.1 GCA_018665025.1 Gammaproteobacteria bacterium | reverse complement strand
GATGGTGAATCATATTGATGACGCAACCATCAATGAAATCACAAGGTTCTATCGAGAAGCCCTGGCGCCGGAGGATGAACTGCTGGACCTCATGTCATCATGGGTTAGCCACCTGCCCCAAGACGTCACCTACAGGAAAGTTACCGGACTAGGCATGAACCTTGATGAGTTGAATGCCAACGCTCGTCTGGATCAGGCCCTGGTCCATAACCTGAATAAAACGCCGACCCTGCCTTTTCCTGGCGCCAGTTTCAACGCAGTCATGATCGTTGTTTCAATCCAGTACCTGACTCGGCCTTTTGAAGTCTTCGAAGAGATTCAGCGGGTTCTCAAGCCTGGCGGTAAATGTATCGTCGCCATGTCGCACCGCCTTTTCCCAACTAAAGCGATCTATGCGTTTCAGACTCTGGCGCCACAGGACAGGGTGCAGCTAGTGAAGGAATACATGCGCCGAGGCGGTCTGTCCGAGATCGAGTTTATTGACCGATCACCCGAGAAGGCAGACCCACTTTGGATTATTCAGGGGACTAATTCTTGATCTGGTCTTCGCCAGTATGAAAAGGTCTTATCCTGACCAGTGAGAGGCAGCATAGTGAAGCCACAATCGGATCCGTCATCCTCTAATAATGGTACACAAATATGCGCCTGATAAACCAAACGGAGAACCTGGCACCCGTAGCACGCGAAGCTGCACAGGAGCTGTTCTGCAAATCAGTTCAGTGACCGGTAGCAGCGCCGGTCACTTGAGCAATCCGATCCAGCGAGCACTGCGGGACATCTCCATTGCGACGAATCATAGGATCTTCTCAAAGACCAATCGATATCACGATGTTGGGCGACCTTTAACCCGACGGTAATGACTCAACACGACGACATAAAGACTATACGCACCAGGATCTATAGATGATGACTGAACCAATACGAGCGTTACGGCTGGGCGCCTTTGCATCACCGGCATTCACAATAGCCGCCCTCGGCTTACCTATCTCCATATTTTTGCCACCGCTATATGCCGAGCTTGGCATCAGTCTGACGGTCATCGGCATGGTATTTATGTTGACTCGCGTTTTCGATGTCATCACAGATCCATTGTTCGGTTGGCTGGGCGATAAGTTAGAGACTCGCTGGGGACGCCGGCGACCGGCAATCATTGGCGCCGTACCGTTTCTGGGTGCAGGTGTCTATTTCGCATTCTTTCCCGGCGAATCTGCTTCCCCGGTGACGTTGTTTCTATCTATGCTATTGCTTTACGCTGGATGGACTGCGTTCACGATTTCCCACACTGCCTGGGCAAGTGAGTTGTCAGAAAATTATGACGAACGTTCACGCATCATGGGCATGCTGCAGATCTTCGGGTTACTTGGCACCTTGCTGGTCGCGATACTTCCCACAATTCTGGATTTCACGACGCCTGGCGCGACAATGGGTCAAAGAACGGGTTTAACCGGCGCGCTGGTTCTAATCAGTTTACCTTTGCTTGCACTGATAGCGGTATCGTCCGTAGGCGAACGCAAGCGAGTTCAGCAAAATGTGCCTATCGCCTGGCGTCAGGCACTTAGCTCCATCGTTAAAAACCATACACTAAGACGGTTGCTGCTCGCCGATCTACTCATGGGATTTCAGAGCGGTATCAATGGCACAGTCCATTTCTTCTTTATCGCTGTCGTTTTACAAATGCCTGACTACGCCAGCTTCTATCTGGTGGCATTGTTTGCGACAGGATTACTATCAGCACCCCTATTTGTAAAACTAAGTTATCGTCTCGGTAAGCATCGTACACTCTGCGTTGGCACGCTCATTTCCAGTATCGGCACCTGTGCGTTATTTTTCCTACCTGCAGGTGGATTCTGGCTGACATTCGGCGCCTATCTGTTTATCGGCTTGAATTTCGGCGCGCGAGACCTCCTGATGCGATCGATCATGTCGGATGTTATTGATGAAGATACGGTGAATACGGGAAGAGAGCGCAGCGCTTTATATTTTTCGATGTTAACGCTCACTGCCAAATTGGGCGCGGCCCTGGCAATCGGCACGATCCTGCCGGTGCTTGATTGGGTAGGTTTTGACCCTCGGGGCGAGAACACGCAAGCCACTCTGGATGGTGTTAGATTCGTCGTCGCTGCGACACCTACACTAGTGCTGCTTGCTGTCGCCGCAATCATGTGGAATTTTCCCCTGGACCGAGACAGGCAAAGTTCCTACAGAATTGAGTTAGATCGCCGCAAGGCTACAAACACAGACATTTCTTAAATAGGTTAAAAAGGCAGGTCGGTTAGATCCACGTTTCCGCCGGTTAATAGTAATCCCACCCTTTTACCCTCAAACAGGCCCGGATTACGCAGGACAACCGCAAGCGTCACCGCCGAAGAAGGCTCAATAATGAGCTTCATCCGGGTCCAGACCAACGACATTGCCTGGATAGTCTCCTGATCACTCACCAGCAGCATGCTGTCTACTTTGTCGCGAATAATCTCAAAGTTGCGTGTACCAAGGGTTGTCAAAAGGCCGTCACAGATAGTATTAGGTGTATGGCGCAGAACCAATTCACCGGTATCCACAGAGCGACAAGCGTCGTCAGCGCCTTCCGGCTCTGCCCCAATAATTTTTATTTGTTCGTGCTCAGCGACAAGGCAGCACCCCGCGAGCAAACCCCCGCCGCCAACGGGAACGATGACAATATCGAGGCCCTGAACCTGCTGGACTAGCTCCAGCATTGCAGTGCCCTGCCCTGCGATGATTTCTTCCTGATCATAGGGGTGAACAAATGTGGCACCGGTTTCCTTGAGTACGACTTCAAGTTTGGCTTCTCTGTCTTCAAGGGTCGGTTCGCAGAGAATGACCTGGCCACCATACGACAGGATCGCATCCTGTTTTACTTGCTTGGCATTGTCTGGAACCACGATATAGGCGGTGGTATTTTTCAGGCCAGCAGCTCTGGCAAGTGCTGCGCCGTGGTTTCCTGAAGAATGGGTTGCAACACCTTTTGCCAGTGCTGGCGCGCCAAGTGACATGATTGCATTAACGGCACCCCGGCTTTTAAATGCGCCGGCTTTTTGTAGATTTTCACATTTAAAAAACAGTGAGCAACCAGCGATGATATCCAGCTTTTCACTGGTAATGACTGGGGTGTGGTTGATGAATGGCCCAATGCGTTCTGCGGCTGCCTGAACGCTCTCATAATCCGGATTCATGCGTCGCCCGATTGAACCATCTTCGCCCAGGTATCCCGCAGGCCAACGACCCGATTAAAAACGAGTGCGTCCGGTGTTGAATGCTTACTATCGACACAAAAGTAACCTTCACGTTCAAACTGGAACCTTTCGTCCGACGACGCCCGTTTCAATCCAGGCTCAACGAAGCCCTGGTGAACCTTCAGCGACTCATCATTCAGCAACTCGTGATAGTCCCGCTCATCAGCATCGGGGAAATCAACAGTAAAGAGTGGTTCGTATACCCGTATCTCAGCGGGCAGCCCTTCAGTTGCAGAGACCCAATGAATAACACCACGCACCTTACGACCTTCCGGGTTTTTCCCCAGGGTATCCGGGTCATAGCTCGCGCGAATCTCTACGATGTCACCAGCGTCATCCTTAATGACCTGTTCAGCCTTAATGACGAACCCGTATCGAAGTCTTACTTCATTTCCCAGCACCAGGCGCTTGTACTTCCTGTTGGCTTCTTCCCGGAAATCCTCCCGGTCTATATAAAGCTCCCGGGTAAAATTCATCGAGCGTGTACCCATGGTTTCATCTTTAGGGTGATTCGGTAACTCAAGGCTCACACTCCCACTGTCCCCTTCCGGAAAATTCTCAATGACCACCTTCAGCGGGTTCAACACACCCATCACCCGCGGCGCCGAGGTGTCGAGTTCCTCACGGATACAGCTCTGCAAAAGCGCCAGTTCAACATTGTTATCGCTCTTTGTAACGCCTATGCGGCGACAGAAATCCCTGATAGAGGCAGAGGTATAGCCGCGGCGACGCAGCCCTGACAAGGTTGGTAAACGCGGATCATCCCAGCTATCTACCATATTTTCCTCGACCAGTTGTCGAATCTTGCGTTTACTCATTACCGTGAACTGCAGGTTCAATCGGGAGAATTCGATCTGTTGTGGGTGGCAGTTCATTGCCAGCTCATCCAGCACCCAGTCGTACAGCGGGCGATGATCCTCGAAGCTCAGATCACACAGTGAATGTGTAATCCCCTCCAGGGAGTCTGATACACAATGGGTGTAGTCGTACATCGGGTAGATACACCATTCATTACCCGTCTGGTGATGCTCAATATGCCTGATGCGATAAATCGCCGGGTCTCGCATATTGATGTTTGGCGAGCTCATATCAATCTTAAGACGAAGAATGTGTTCGCCATCGGCAAACTCACCGGCGCGCATTCTTCGAAACAGATCCAGGTTTTCATCAACCGTTCTGGCTCGAAAGGGACTGTCCTTTCCGGGCCGGGTTAACGTGCCACGATATTCCCTTAGCTCATCTGCTGACAGGGAATCAACATAGGCCTTGCCTTTTTTTATCAACTGTTCAGCGAACTGGTACAACTGCTCGAAGTAGTCGGATGCAAATCGCTCTTCCTTCCAGTTAAAACCCAGCCATTCAATGTCGCGCTTGATCGCATTAATATACTCAACGCTTTCCTTCAACGGGTTTGTATCGTCAAAACGAAGATTCGTTGCCCCTGTAAACTCCTCGGCCATACCAAAACTCAGACATATCGCCTTTGCGTGACCGATATGGAGATAGCCATTGGGTTCAGGAGGAAACCGGGTCATGACCTGACCGGCGTTTTTCCCATCCGCGACATCTTTCTCGATGATGTTTCGAATGAAGTTACTTGGATACTGTTCTTCGGTATTGCTCATTTTAGTATTACTCATTTCGGTACTACTTGTTTCGGTACTAGTTGTTTCGGTACTAGTTGTTTCGGTAGTAGTTGTTTCGGTACTAGTTGTTCCGGTACTAGTCACAGAGTTTCATATCAACTATCTAACAACTATCTAACTACTATCTAACTACTATCTAACTACTATCTAACTACCATCTAACTACCATCTAACTACTATCTAACTACTACCTAACTACCATCTAACTACTATCTAACTACTATCTAACTACCATCTAACTACTATCTAACCACTAAAGAAAAACGGCACCGGCACAGGTGACGATGACCATCACCAAGAGTAGCCATTTTAACGTGTTTTGACTGACGTTAATGGCAAATCGAACACTCGCCATTGCACCAGCAATACTGCCAACGGCCAATATCAAGCCGGGGATCCACCAGACCTGGCCTCGCATCGCAAAAACAACCAGCGCG
>JABJED010000227.1 GCA_018665025.1 Gammaproteobacteria bacterium | reverse complement strand
GCCTGCCTGACCGCATCGTCGCCGGATTCTGCAATCCCTGTGACTTCATGGTCGTCAAGAATTTCTACCATTCTCACCAACCTTTCTCTGGCTAGCTTCTCGTCGTCAACCACCAATACTTTCATGGGCCATGACCTCTTTGTTGTTCCGTTGATGAAATAGATGTCTTGGCACAGGTAGATTCTCTTCATTTACCTCATTTATATTCATTTTGACCCCTATTCATGATTAACCCTTTTCGTATTTACGAAGCACATTCTGAAGGCACGGTTTTGAATAAGTAGTCAATCGGCGCCAAAAGCTAGTCACCAAAAGCCTGCTGGATAGGCGTAGTACGCGAACAAGATGTCTTAAGGCGCCGAGTGGTCGCACCCAGGGTAAAGTTTAGATACCATTAGATATCTATATCCAAAAGAGCCAGTGGTATGACTATTAATCGCTCAACCCTGGCCACAATCTACCAGGCATTTGCTGATTGCGTTACTGACATGAGCATTGATCCAGAGCGTTTGTTTACTGAAGCCGGCTTAGATTTCACGAGGATAAACGATCCAGAAGCCCGGTTTGGTACCAGTGAAATCAACCAGCTTTGGCGCCTGGCGAAGCGAGAAACAAAAAACCCCTGTCTGGTTGTCGAGGTGGTTAAACACGTGAAGCCTTCTATGCTCCACGCGGTTGGCCATGCCTGGATTACCAGTCCAACACTACTGGCTGCATTTCAACGCTGTAGGCGTGCGTATAGCATGCTAAGTACCAATGTCGAATTTACTCTTACGCGTATGCAGGGGGCCTGGGACTTGACGGCTAATTTGAAGGAATCAACGGATAACACCGACGCTGTTATCGCGCTTATTCTACAAATGTCGCGAATATCCTACGGTAACGATTTAACGCCGCTAGAGGTTCATTTGATTCGTTCAGCGCCAGAAGACACTAGCCCACTTGATGATTTTTTTGGTTGCTCGGTCACTTATGGAGAAAAAGAAAACCGCATGGTGTTTAGTACCGCAGACCTGCAACGGAATTTGAGAGGGTCGAATCCACAAATCGCAGCAGCGATGGACGATCTGATAGACACCTATCTGCGCCAATTCAAAAAAACAGACATCGTTGGTCGTGTGCGAGAAGTCGTCGCCAACTATTTGGTGCATGGCGAACCAGATAGGGAAATCGTAGCAGACGAGCTGAACCTTTCACCCAGAACCCTTCAGCGCCGCCTCAACGAGCAAAATAGTTCAGTGAAAAAAATCGTCGACTCTACCCGCCATCAATTGTCTGTCTCTTATCTGGGACAGAAGCATCTCTCGGTAAAAGAAGTCGCTTATAGCCTTGGTTTTAATGACCCTTCAAATTTCTCACGAGCCTTCCGGCGCTGGGAGGGCATAACGCCTAAGGAATACCGAAAATCTGAATAAGCCAGATAGTCTTTTGGCCTGCAAATCATGTCTATAGCTGTTATAAATTCGGCATGAAATTCAATTTCCTTTTTATTCTTTCAATCGTCGTCGGGATGTCCGGGTGCGGCGGTGGCGGTAGCGGTAGCGGTGGCGGTGGCGGCAGCGGTTCTGCGAATGTGCCCGACCCTCCGGCGCGTCAACTTGACCCAACATGGACACTCCAGGCCGCAGACCCTGCGGAATTGAATCTAAATACCAGCGATGTTGACGCTATCCTAAACCACATTTTTACGGATCAGGCGGTTCAGTCTGCGGTATTGGTGCGCAACGGGTGGGTAATTGGGCAGCGTTTCTCCCCGGGTGTTGATATCAGCACGCTTGGGACCAGCTGGTCAGTAGCCAAAAGTTTTTACGCTGCGTTAATCGGGGTTGCGTTAGAGGAAGGTTGGCTAACGGACCTGGATCAACCGGCGAGCGAGTTTTTAAGCGAATGGGTAGGTACCGACAAGGAGGCTGTCACCATTCGAGATATCCTGGAAATGCGTGCGGGTTATGGTGCAGATAGCGGGATTTACTATGAAACGGATCAATCAACGTTTGCGATCGATTTTCCAAAAACAAGGCAGCAGGGCACGACATTTGAATACTCAAACCCGACATCCCAGCTCTTAGAGCCGATTATCCTACGGTCGACCGGCATGGATGCGCATGCTTACCTGACTGAAAAAATTCTATTGCCAATTGGTATCGACCCGAACCTGATTGGCATGTGGCTGGATCGGACCGGCACCAACCCCCTCACCTACATGGGGCTGGATATGACACCGTTGGACATGGCTCGATTTGGCCTGCTTTACGCGCGGAATGGTGAGTGGGACGGTAACCAAATCGTGCCTGGCAGCTATGTGCAAGCAAGCCTGGCTGCACAAACTGACTTTTATGGCTTACATTGGTGGGTTTTGAATAGCGCGTTCTTTGCACAAGAGCCGCCCATTTTGATCTCTGCAGCGCTGGGGTTAAACGGTCAACAGATCTATGTCTGGCCTGCAGAAGACCTTGTCCTGGTGGTGCAGACACAGTACGAACATAGCGCCAACCAGGGTTACGTTCTATCTGACAGCAATTTCCCTAATACGTGCACGGCGCGTAACGCCTGCCCAAATTCGACCGGGGCAGAGGTTGCGAGCTATAACCAGTTTGCGCTCATGTCATTATTGGCTGAGCTGGTCGATTGATCTGCCCCTCGTGCAAAAAACAGGAATAATAATGCCTATTTACCCTGGATGGCAAAAGTATCCCCATAAGGATTGTTTAGAAAAGAATTCACCGGCATTTAACTCACTTAATCTATGAGGTAAGTATACGCACCACTGGGCATAAGGTTCGTCGGGCCTCGCGCGATAAATAATTATCTATGACTTTTGTCGTAGTAAGACCTAAACCTTACGGGTGGGGTCATCGCAAAACGATGACCCCATGCTCTGACTAGCTATCTTCTATCTCGATGGCAACATCATCAGCGGTAACCTTCACTTTAATAACAATGTCTGTGGGCAACAAATCTGCAAGCGTCAACTCGCCGGGGAGCTGATCAAACGCAATATCATCGCTATCTATTTCACGACCCAGGGCCGCTTCGACAAGAGAATCGTCGATCAGAGTGCTACCCACCACCGTAATGGTGCGGCCGTTAAGAACAAAAGTATTTTCAGTGACCGCACTGGGCAGGCCTGACAGCTCATCTTCATCATCTTCCCCCGATGAAGATGATGAAGATGATGAAGACGATGAAGACGATGAAGACGATGAAGACGATGAAGTACCGAACAATCCATCATTGTTTTCAAACTCAACTTCGCGAGCGGTAAGACGGTCCAGCTCACAGCCAAGACCTTGTTTATCGCTGGTTGCCTTCACAACATCATCCACGCTCAACTGATCAAAAAATCCCTGTCTACCCAGGGTCTGACCGTTAGCTCCTTCAAAGTCGCCTTCTGAGATAATTTGGCTCACATCTACCGTGACACCCTGAATAACAAAGGTAAAGTCACTGGCACTGTCACCTTGTATCGCCTCGACCGGCCCTTGTATCCTACAATCCATATCATCTTCATCTTCGCGCTCGATGCGTGTCCATACCGCTTCACCGTTGGCATCAAGAAACGCTCTGGCTTCGATATAATCGCCCTGCTGCACTCGCCCCAGGAATTGTTGTGGCGTCAAGTGATCACCTTCGTCATCGTCACTGTCGTCATCTTTCACTCGACTGTTGCCCGTGGGCGTAATCGAAACTCCCAAGCGCGTCGTAAATGAAGAGGCGCTAACCTCCGCCACCTGGTCTTGCACACGAAGATAACTTTCAACCTGTGAGCGCGACTGATCGATCACCAGCACGCCAGATTCATCAAACGTGCCTTTGATCTTTACTATGTTACCTACCTGACCAACAAGATCACTCGCATCAATCACTTCCAGGATAACCGAGCCAATTGTCACGATATCAGGCGTGGTCGAGGTGTCTACAGCACTAAGCACCCCTTCGATCTCATATCTGCCATTACGATCGTCGTCATTAACCTGACCATCACCATTGTCATCGTCAAAGTCATCTTCACGTTCAACCCGAACCGCGACCCAGGCACCAGCATTATTTTGATCCGCTTTAACCTCAACATATTCGCCAACAAGAGATGAATCTGCAGCCAAGCCATCATCGAATACCGTACCACTGGTACCATCGGCACCATCGACAACCAAAAATGTAGCCCCGTTGATACGAAATTCACTGCCATCGCTGGCCACTTCGTCAACAAAACCCTTCACTTCGTATTCATCGTCGCTCACGTCAGGCCGACCAGCGACCGAATCAGATCGCTCAATGCGGGTTGCAACAAAACCCTCGGAAATCAATAAACCACTGACTTCCACAACAACCTGGGCGCTACCCGCCGTCAGGTCTCCGATATCAATATTTCCATCAGCGTTATTATCGCCAATGTTGTTATCAAAAATTGTGTTCCCGTCTACGACAACCGTTTGCTGCACAACCGAAAATGAGCCGAGCGAAGGATCTTGCGTATCCAACACTACGTTTGAAGCTGGGCCTTTCAGGTCATCGTCATACTCAATACGCTGTGCCGTACGTTCGCCATCAGATTCACTGGAAGAAATATTTACCTTCATACCCACCCGCAAATCACTGTCATCACCTAAGCTTTCACCTTCGCCGTCAATGATAATGGACGTATCGGGCTCCACTTCATATTTATCACCGCTAACAAACACGCTGCCGAACCCGGTAATGACACCTATGATGTCTACGATGACCGTAACCGGGGCTGACTCCACCGGGGTTGGGGCCGGGTCTGCAGCAACAGGTTCAGGCGGACTTGAAGATCCGCCCCCGCCCCCACCGCCACAAGCCGTTAAGCTAGCCAACATTACAGCGCCCAATAAAAGTGTTTTCATTTTCATAGCCTATTTGATCAGTAAAAGTAAGTTAGATGCAGCCGTGTTGAAAATCATTCGCCATCGCAGAATTTATAAAACTGACAAGAGATTAACAGAGGTCACAATGCTGGCGACTTAGTTAGGGTTTCCGTTTGTTGACTCATACCGCATTGATTTAATTACTCAGGCGGAGAAATTTCCCACAAAAGGCTTCGAGCAAGGCCAGTGATCGAACCGTTATGTCTTTAACGCAACACAACGGCCCGATTTAGGTCTGTTACTGGGGCGCACTATAGCAGCTTTCACAGCGAAGCGCTTGGCCAAGTACGATCTCCCGAGTGCCTTCCAGGTCGGACATGACCTCAGCGAACCAGGGCTGAGTCCTATCGTCCAGCAAAGCGCCCAAAGCGGCGCGGTCGGGCGAGCCCATCGATACCATGAATTGACCCGCTCGTCGGCCTGTGTCTGCGACGAAAACATTCATCGATACGTCATGGCCATTGGCCTTCATTGCGGGCACTAGCTTATCCAGCGTGCTGAGGTAGCGGTTGGCGTTCTCAGCGATTACGGTAATATTCCAGAAATAGCCGATGTCACCATTGGTGGGTAGGGCTCGTACGACAGCCCAGTGGTCCTGTTCTTTGACTGTTCGCTTAACGTTCATCTTGGCGATTTCTTTAACCATGATTGGATCCACGGGATCGGCTGCCCAAAGTGCTTTCTGAGAATCGAAAAACGTAAATATGTAGTGATCGCCCATTTGGCTATGGCCTTTGCACTGCCCTTAATCCATGCAACATCGCCAGCGCCATCCTGGGTGTTGATGGTAGTCAAAAGCATCGCCGGCTCCGCTTGGCTTACGGCCGAAAAAGATAACGTGAGGGCACCGAGACTCAATGCAGGTCCAAGCTTTAGTTTCGAGGATATATCCTTGAGATTGCTCCGTTGATTAGGGGTTTTTCTGGTGCAAGGATCTGTGTAACACAGCGTTAAAGAGGTGTTATTAATTGTTCGATTTTGGTTGAGCGCCATATTCTGGCTCAACCCGACCCAGATCAACACAGCCAGGCCCACAGTCGCGATCAATCCAGATGGCTTGGCGAGGGTTTAGGTCGGAGACGGTGTCGAAGTTAGCCTGCATCCCCGTTTAATGGCAACAACCTTTCAACAAGACTTCCGGCGGTAATGGGCCCGACGTGGCGGAATACCTCCTCGCCCGACGGGTTTAGCACTATGTAGGTTGGCATTGCGAAAATTCCAAAATGTTGTGTTGCAAGTGGAAATTCATCTGCATCAACTTTCAGGGTATGAAATTGCACCAGCGTCTTGACCACCTTTGGATCAACGAGTGTTGTTTTGTCCATGACCTTACAGGCACCACACCATTTCGCGTAAAAATCGATGAATATAGACGTGTCAGTATTCTCAACGCGTTCTAGTGCCATAGCGACAGGTTCGGGTATCGGTTCTGTTCCATCGTGTGATGGCCGCATTTTGTTTAAAGTGCTTTGTACAATCCTGGGCTCGTATCCCAACGTCACAATTGCAACTTTCATTTTATCTGAGGAAGTGGCGTTACTGTCGTATGTGATGGTGAAGCAATCATTTTCGAGATCAATGTCTACCGTTTTTACACCTGCCAGTTCTAACAGAACGGCTGAGACCGAATCTGGTCACGTCAGTCAAGTTACACCGCCCTTACTTTTCATCATGCCATCCACGGCAATCGTCACTCTTAGTAACGTCCCGTTAACTGACTGACCATGGGTAGACATAGAGAACAGACTCGACATGAGAAGTGACATCAATAGTAAAGGCTTCATAAATACCAGCATACTATTTCATTCGAAGCAAACAAGTATTTAAGCTTAACCCCTGTAGTTGCTGTAGCGCCAATCACGACAAAAAACCCAAGATAAAAAAAGCCCCGCCAAAGAGGCTAGTGTCCGAAAACGTTTGCAATAGCCTGGTTCACTCTGGGGCAGTAGTCAGTACCGTCAGCCTTTCACTAACTCAATAAACTTCCGGATTACCCTTGATGTATTGTCCGGTGAGTTCCTGGACTTTGCTCATATCCGCCTGAGTCAATTTTTCAGTTAAAAATCCCTTGAACTTACTGACATCAAGGCCGTTTGCACCAGCAATATTGGCCCACATGTAAGCGAGCGCATAGTCTACAGCAACACCTTCGCCATTCGCATACATCACGCCAACGCTATACTGGGCTTCAGCAAGTCCCTGATCAGCGGCAAGCCGATACCATTTAACAGCTGCCTTGTCGTCTTCAGGAAGCCCCTCGCCATTGTCATACATCAAGCCAAGCTGGTGCTGGGCAGAAAGATGTCCCTGCTCCGCTGCAAGCCGATACCACTTCACAGCTTCTTTGTCGTCTTCGGGAACGCCTTTGCCATTGCCATACATCGAGGCAAGGTTGAACTGCGCTTTAGCATGCCCCTGCTCCGCGGCAAGCCGATACCACTTCACGGCTTCTTTGTCGTCTTCAGGAACACCCAGGCCAATGTCGTACCTTAAGCCAAGGTTGTGCTGCGCTTGAGCAAACCCCTGGTCAGCAGCAAGCCGGTACCACTTCACGGCTTCTTTGTCGTCTTCGGGAATGCCTTCGCCATTGGCATACATCGAGGCAAGATTGAACTGCGCTTTAGCATCGCCCTTATCAGCTTCAAACCGTAACTCATTTGCTAGCAATTCTGCCGCAGAAGTAGCACCAAAGCTCAAAGCGGGCCACATCAGAATCGATAAAACCAATACACGCATAACCAATGTCCTGCTGCTGATAAATTGACGGGATTGCATCAACCGACAAAATAGCATAATAACGTCTCGCCGAAGCGAGGCGATCGTGCGCGAAGCAATCAGCGGAGATCACTCGGCATTTGCGACGCCACGGCTCGCCTGACATCATTCTCATCTCTCTTCGCCGCTCACCAATCATGGTTCTCGAAAGAGCTGAGTGATCAGTTGCCAGGTAATTGCTCGACCACTTCAATTTTAGACGCAAACGTAATCTCAGCATTCTCCCCAGGTTTCACGAGGGCATTCAGAACCTTGAAGTGCAGTTTAATTCGCTTCAGTCGCCTGCCGGTTTTAATCCCAAGTCGGGTTGTTGCATGCTGCTTTAGTTCGATAACGTCGCTGTTCCCCGCAAAGGTAAAATCACTACGATTCTCAAGCAGGAAGTTGGCATCAGAATGATTTTCGATTGTAATCACCAGGATGTCCGATTTACCGGTATAGGTTGCGCTCACTACGGCCATCGAAGCTTCGAGTAAACTGTCCATGTTTTTCTTGTGGGCGATGAGTAGATTCTTAAACCAGACGACTGTTCTGCCTTTGAATAAGGCCTCCTTGATGGCCTGTGGCGAACGTTCTTTTGCCAGCACCAGAGTAACCGGCCGATGGCCGCCCTCATGAGGTTTGTAGTCCCAGTCTATCAGGCCATGGACATCTGACACGCCTATCAGGGTCAGGTCTAGATCAAGCGCTATCTGGAAAGCCTCCTCCGAATAACTTCGGCCATTGGCTATCTCAATACCATGTAACAGTTTTTTCTTTGCGTTATCGATGTGAAATTTTGGGGCCAAAGGTATGCCGTTTGGGAAATCGTTTCGCCACCAGGCGTGATTCCAGAATAAAAAGGCACCCTGGTTGTTGGCGGCATCCACAGCTTTCTGGGCGGGCCACTCAGAAGTTGCAGCAAAGTAAGCGCGTGTATCACCGGGATCGGCAGGAACAAGATTCTTGAGCAGCTTGTTGGCATCCGAGATAAATATTGCATTGATGTGGCTTGCCGGGGCTGTGCGGGTAATCTCGGCACCTGGGATCACAATAAGATTGTTCTTGCTATTGGCATCGTCGGCAATTTCAAAAGCCCGATTTCTGTCGGGGTGCCCGATATCAGCGAGGTGCGGCTGCCATTCAAGATGTTCTGTAATAGCGATTGCATCCAATCCATCTCGCAGTGCTTCTGATATACGGACAGTTGGCCAGACATGGCCATCAGAGAAGGTAGAGTGGGTATGTGGATCGAGAACCAGGGTTTTGTAGCGCCTAGTATCGGGAAATACGATTAACCGGTTTTTGTCGGTGGGTACAAATTCGGGAATAATCCCATGGCCGTAAAGTGAACTGGAAACAGAAACTGAGAACAGGGTAACTATTAAGGGGAATAACGTTTTCATGTTCATGCGCTCTTCATTAGTTCCCCGATAGTATGCTCAAGAGCTCCGGTTGAAAACAACCTCTGCGTCAAGATGCTCGGGCATGTCAGAATTGCATGTTAGTAACTGAGGTAAATAGAAGGAAGGTGTTTGATGAATCATTTTATTACCAAATCTGAGGACATCACTGCAGATAAACTATCCAGACTACTTGAGCAGCCCATAAAGATTGTTCAGATCCTAAAAACTGGCCAGACCAACATGGGCGCCTTCGCCCATCTGATTGCTGATAACAGAATGCTGTTCATCAAATGGACACGACCCGATAGCTATTCATCTCGCAAAGCACAATTCAACCGACGCGCAGTCTGGTTCAGTAAGCTGCAGGAAGGACTCGACATACCCGCGGTTAAGTACTTTGCAGCTCTCGCTAATGATGAAGGTGCAAGCACCATAATTCTTGAAGATCTTTCCAGCACACATACCCAATGGACACCCAATTTACCAGCCTGGGAACAGCACTGTGTTGATAACTTGTCGGCATTGCACTCGGGGTTCTGGAACGATCCACGGCTGGATGAAATAAAGCCAAATGTGGATCCGGAGACTGTCGGGGAATGGCGGATTAGAATGCGTCATCGTGTTGACGGCATGTTTTCAGAATTGGGTTTATCCGATAAAG
>JABJED010000226.1 GCA_018665025.1 Gammaproteobacteria bacterium | reverse complement strand
GATGAGCCTGTCCCGACAACGTCCCCGACATAAGCGAGGGGATGACCTTTTTGCTTCAGTTCTTCGATGGTCTCTAACGGCCGGTCCATGGTTTTGATGAGCATGGCTTTAGCATGTAATGGGATGTCGGGACGACTCCAAGCATCTCCTGCCGGAGACAGGTCGTCAGTATTGGTTTCCCCGTCCACCATAAATACTGTAACGGTAATTTTTTCAGGGACATTTTCTTTGTTGAGGAACCATTCCGCATTAGCCCATGATTGCAGGATCGACATTGCGTGCTCGTTAGATTCGCTTTTTTCCACGACGTCATGAAATGCGTCAAACATCAGTAGTGTTTTTGACAAAGCGCTCGCTGCTGTTGCAGCAGTTGCATCGTGATCGAGCAGGCTGATTAATGGTTCAATGTTATATCCGCCAAGCATTGTGCCGAGAAGTTCTGTTGCACGAACGTTATCGATGATGGGTGAATGCGTTTCGCCTTTGGCGACAGCGGCGAGAAATGCCGCCTTAACATAGGCGGCGTCATCAACCCCTGCCGGAATCCTGTTCTCGAGGAGATCGGTAAGAAAAGCTTCTTCACCTGCTGGAGGATTCTTCAATAGCTCGACCAGTCCATTGACCTGTTCAGCATCCAAGGGTTTGGGAACAATGCCCTCAGCTGCACGTTCTTCCATATGTTGTCGATAGGCTTTAAGCACGACCTTTACCTCACTGTATAATGACGAACAAGTCGTCCGGTTCAAAAAGTTGGCAAGTGTACTGGATGCACGGCTTAAAGTTAAGTCAACAAAGACCCCCACACAGTGTAAGGCTATGAATGTGAACAGTTTTTTAAGGTGTAAAACACCGGATTTGTGGCTTGAACAAGCCGAAGACAACCTGTCAGTTTTGCTGATTGATCATGCGAACTGCGAGAAAAAAGCCGCGTCAACCGCATTAAACCTGATGTACCGGCATGTTGATCAAACTGAAATGATTTTGAAACTCTCGAAAATAGCCCGAGAAGAGCTTCGACATTTTGAACAGGTGGTGGCTCTACTGAAAGATCGGAATATAACCTATGCCCAACTTTCTTCATCCCGCTATGCGGGAGAACTTAGATCAGGGGCACGCACCCATGAACCAGCCCGGCTAGTCGACGTGCTTATTATCAGTGCCATAGTGGAGGCCAGAAGTTGCGAACGCTTTGCGCGGCTGATAGATATTCTGGATGACGAACTTGCGGAGTTTTACCAGTCACTCCTGAAATCTGAAGCAAGGCATTTTCTATTTTACCTTGACCAGGCTGAAAAGATTGCCAACGGTGAGGCGATCCAGGATCGTATCGATTTGTTTCTAGAGGCGGACGAGCGTCTTATCCTCACGCCGGATCCGGATTTTCGATTCCATAGCGGGGTCCCTGTTATCTAAGCAAAGATTCAGAAGTCGTACTGAACCAGTTCCAGGTCTGCTCCATCCGCTCTTAGAAATTGTGTCGATGTGTGCCAGTCGCCAAGAACGTACCGGGTTCCAGGGCCGAATAGCAGGTCGACCTGGTGAACGGCAGGACGATGAGTATGACCGTGAATCAGAATCGAGGTTTCGGCCTGGTTCATTACGCTGGTCACTTCTTCCGGCGTGACATCCATAATTTCTTCGGTTTTTTCTCGAGAAACTTTCTGGCTTTTTGTCCGTATCTGTTCGGCGATGATTCGCCTTTCCGGCATCTGTTTCGACAGAAAATCCTGCTGAAAGGCGTCTGAACGTAACAGAGTTCTTGCTTGCATGTATTCCTCATCCCTGGTGCAGAGGCTGTCGCCATGCATTAACAGGGCGGGTTGATCACCTAGGGTAATAGGGTAGGGGTCAGGGAGTAGTTTCGCACCTGCAGCATTGCAAAATGCATCACCAATCAGAAAATCGCGGTTGCCATGCATAACAAATACATCGCAGGTCAGAACGGATAACGCATTGATCACTTCGTTAATCAGGGGGGATTGGTCGTCGTCTCCCAGCCAGAGTTCGAAAAAGTCGCCGAGAATGTACAGCTCATCGATATTTTGGCAATGCTCGCTGAGAAATTTTGTGAACGCCCTGGTCAGATCCATCCGGTTGGTGTCCAGATGCAGGTCTGAAATGAATATTCGTTTCATGAAGTTTTTACCTTGTGTTAATCGACCACTTTAATACTGTGCTTTGGCTTTGTTTTCGCGGTTCGCAGTGCTTTTTCAATGCTAACGGCTAAGCCTTTGCTTTGCTTAAAAAAAACGTCAATATCTTGTTTGACTGTATCCAGCCTCGTTAGTAGAATGCGCCCCTTTCTAGCACTAGGTAGGCTAGAGGTTGCGGTATTATCCAGTGCTTTATGGTTAAGCTGCAATGACCTTTGTTCGGGGTATAGCGCAGTCTGGTAGCGCGCCTGCTTTGGGAGCAGGATGTCGGGAGTTCGAATCTCTCTACCCCGACCAAATTCCCCATGAGGTGATACGACCAGAAGGTCAGGGTTAATGCGCCCGTAGCTCAACTGGATAGAGCATCGCCCTTCTAAGGCGAGGGTTGAAGGTTCGAGTCCTTCCGGGCGTACCACTATAATGGGAGTAAGGGCAATGGTGGGCGTAGCTCAGTTGGTAGAGCTCCGGATTGTGATTCCGGTGGTCGCGGGTTCAAACCCCGTCG
>JABJED010000225.1 GCA_018665025.1 Gammaproteobacteria bacterium | reverse complement strand
GCGTATTGAAGGTAAGGCGCGGTGTTCCCTTCGAATGACAACATGGTGTCCCAGTCAAAAATATAGTCGGTCGTTCTGTTTTTAGACAGCTCTGCATACTTAAGAGCGCCAATGCCTACGACCTTGGCGATATGATTACGCTCGTCTTTTGTCAGTTCAGGGTTTTTATCAGAGACCAGCTTTAGCGCTCTTTCGATAGCTTCTTCCCCGACATCAGCAAGCTTTACGGCTCCGCCGTCCCTGGTTTTGAAGGGTTTCCCTTCCTTGTTCAGGATAGTGCCGAAGGGAATATGGCTGAATACTTGATTTTCCTGGATGAACCCGGCTGCGCTTGCAATGGCATAGAGCTGGCTCAAGTGGAGTGATTGTCGTCCGTCAACGAAATAGAGTGCCTCATCGACGCGAAGTGTATGGCCACGGTATTCTGCCGCGGCAAGGTCTGTTGCCATGTAGGGATAGCCGCCATCGGATTTTTGTACAATTGCTGGAAGCGGTTTGTCATCCTTACCCGTAAATTCATCCATGAAGACGCATTTGGCGCCGTCTGAAATTTCCACAAGTCCCTTTGCTTCGAGCTTTTCGATGGTAGACGCAAGAACGTCGTTGTAGGCGCTTTCTGCACGAACATCATCTGCCGTCAGAGAAATGTCGAGCAGATCGTAGATAGCCTGACAGTGGCGAATAGACTCTTTGATGAAACGTTCCCATAAAGCCAGGCATTTTGCGTCGCCCGATTGCAATCGAACAACGAACTGCCTGGCGCGGGCTGCAAATTTTTCATCGGTTTTGAACAGTTCGCTGGCCTTCTGGTAGAAAACCTCCAGATCTTTTAGTTCAGTCGCCAGTGCCTCACCCGTTTGTTCAAGCTTGTCCATATAGGCCAGCAGACTGCCAAACTGGGCTCCCCAGTCACCGACGTGATTCGCCCTGATAACCTCGTGCCCCAAAAACTCGAGAATTCGCACATTGGCATCGCCGATAGCGGTAGAACGCAGATGACCGATGTGCATTTCCTTGGCGAGATTAGGAGATGAATAGTCGATCAGTATTTTTCGGGCAGTCTCCAGCGGTATTCCTAGCCGCGGGTCTGTTGCATTTTTGTTAAGCTCAGTCTGAATGAACGCAGGTGTCAGCGTGATGTTGATGAATCCGGGTCCGGCGATTTCATATTCAGCGACCCCCGTCAGTTCCTTTGAACCCTCCATCAAATCAAGAAGTAACTGAGCCAGTTCTCTGGGGTTGGACTTGCGTTTTTTTGCAGCGCCCATAACACCATTGGCCTGGTAGTGACCAAATGCTGGTTTGCTGGCCTGTTTAACAACAGCGGGTGCGTCTAATGCACCAAGGGCGCGTAGGCCGCTCTCGAACTCCCTATCAAGATACTTCTTTAGGTTCATCGACTGTATTAACTCTTTGTTAATTGCGTTATTGATCACGGGATGGGCCGCGAAGGTCGCACATGTTAGCCAAATTCAGGTGGCAGGTCTAACCAGCTGCCGGTGAGACCCGGCGGTGCCCGTAAGCTCATGTTCCAGGTGCTACCTGCGTCCTAACCGGTTTCCGCACCCTTATCACTTTTATTGTCCAGTGCTGTTCGAACCTTGGATCTGAGTAGATCAACGCCGAAGGGCTTTAGGACCACCGGCCTGCCGGTTTCTATGACTGATTTAGTGTATTGGCTGCTTTCGGGATAGCCGCTGGTGAAGATGATATTCACGTCTGGATACTGGCTTGAAATTTTTCCAGCTGCTTCAATTCCTCCCATTTGTGGCAGCACTACGTCCATGAGTACGAGGTCTATCGATTCAGCATTGTCGAGATAGGTTGCTACAGCCGTGGCGCCGTCCGATTCCTCGAGTACTTTATAGCCCGCGCCTGTGAGGATTAACCGGGCAAGGTTTCTGTCCTTTGGCCTGTTTTCAACTATCAGGATAGTTTCTGAGCATTCCGGGACATTCGCCGATGAACCGGCAGCGAGGGTTTTTCGCTTGGGTGATATTGCCGGTAACGAAACCCGGAAGGTCGTTCCAACGCCCAACGCCGAGTTAACGCTTATGGTTCCCTGATGATGCTCGACGATATTAGCGACCACTGACAGGCCGAGTCCAGTACCGCGGCCCTCAGGTTTGCTGGTGTATAGCGGTTCGAATATCCGCTGCTCAGTCTGTTGATCCATTCCTGTACCGGTATCACGGACTTCCAGTAAGAACTGTCCGGCAGCGTTGGTTTGGGATTCTTTGTTTCCGGGGATGTTGTTGGTGCTGATCTGTAACGTTCCGCCGTTTGGCATTGCGTCGCGAGCATTAATGACAAGGTTGATCAGAACCTGCTCGATTTGCGTGTGATCAGCCAACAGATAAACAGGTTTCTCATGGATAAGAACATCCACCTTGATGGAATCCGGCAATAGGCGGGAGATCACTGCCATAGAACCCTTTACAGTTTCGTTGGCATCTTTTATTTTGAAGCTGGTTTCCTGATGCCTGCTGAAATTGAGCAGGCGCTGGGTCATGTCTTTTCCTGTTTCCCCGGTTTTCCTGATTGCACCCAGCCTGTCGCTGAGCTCTTCGTTTGTGGATGATTTCGAGGCCAGGTCGGTTAGCCCCAGGATAGCGACCAGAAGATTATTAAAATCATGGGCGATCCCACTGGCAAACTGCCCGATAGAATTTGTTTTCTGTACAGACTGAATCTGCCTTTCAAGGGACTGCTTTTCTTTCTGGAACAGGACGCTGCTCGTCATGTCCCTGACAACATAAATTCTGTTGATAGATTTACCTAAAATTTCAGGAGAAGTAATAACCTGTAAGGGCAGCGCTGAACGGTCTCTCCGGATGCCGTAATGCGAATCTGCCAGCGACTGGGGCAGCAGGTCTGTGATGCACATGCCTATAAGCTCCGGGCTCTGGTAGCCAAAAATGGTATAGGCAGCCGGGTTGGCTGCAATGATTTGTTCATCCTGTCCCAGGGTGAATATGGCATCGAGGGACAGGTCGCTGATGGTCTGAAGGTTTTCTGTCTGCCAGTCGAGAGCGTCGACAAGTTTTTGTCGGTCTGTGATATCAGTCGCTATACAAATGGCCAGATGTTCTTCTTCAGATGAACTTCCTGCTTGGTGACCTGGGATTACCTGTACGACAAGTCGGGTGTTGTGTCCCAGTTTGTGTTTGGCCTCCAGCTCCATTGACGGTGTTCTTAAGGTTTTAAGGACTTCAGCCCCAGGTCGGCAGGATTGAAGAACTGAGTCAACCAGCTCTGCGAGGGCAGTCACCTGAAGAGGGCTCACGATGTTTTTGAGGGTTACCTCGTTTTCCTGGTAACCCAACTGTCGGGTTATGGAGCTAATGAATCTGGCATCTTCGCCGGGTTTCATCGTCCATACTATGTTCGGGAGTTGGTCACCGGCTAGTTCGTAGAAGCCTAACTTCTGGGTCAGTCTCTTCAGCGTAGATTCCATGTTTGAAAAAGACCTTTGGTGATCGTGGGTCAGATTTTCCAGTCGTTCCTGAATGCCTGCAAATTCTCGTGTAACCATTTTCGATGCCGTAAGCCACCGACCTAATCGTCGGAGGGCAGAGATGGGCAAACTGGTTTTGTGCATCGTCACAGAGTAGTGCGCCGACATGCCTGTAAACTTTATCGTTACCATGGATCGGGGGAGTCCAATGGTCGTTGTAAGGTCTTCTAATTGGCCGGCAAGAATGGTGTAGAAGGCTTTACTGGTAGTCAGGCCGTGTTTGGGTTCCAGCCAGATATCGATTTGGGTCTCAGATAATTGCCGTGCGGTGGTTACAATTGGGAAGTGACGCGCACAGTAACCGCCCGCACCATACAGGCTGAGGAATTGATCGAACGGCGTAAACATGATCCGTCCAATACTGGCGTG
This sequence comes from Gammaproteobacteria bacterium, assembly GCA_018665025.1. Lineage (GTDB taxonomy): Bacteria > Pseudomonadota > Gammaproteobacteria > Pseudomonadales > Azotimanducaceae > UBA9659. The sequence goes on along the minus strand of JABJED010000225.1, from coordinate 10,792 downwards.
TACCTGCAACAGTGGGGAGTTCCAGGAATGCCTGCCAATCTCCCGGAGATCGTCTTCGTCGAAAAATTTCCCGGTCTGGGAAACCAGATCCAGAAAGATATCCCAGGGGATTGTTTGCGTTTGATCGGTGAGGTGCTCCAGCGGGTAAGGGCACCCACTTGTGATTCGTTGCAGATGGATTGATCTGCTTCTGCAAAGATCGAAGATCCAAACCAGGTGGGCGCAGGATATTGCTTCTATCGTGTCCGTCATGCTATCCGATTCCAGAGACAGTCCACCAGTATTTAAGAAGTTTCTGGATGCGTCAAGTCAGGCAGAAATGCGTTCTATGAGCTGTGTGTGAAACCCGGAAAAGGAGCCGTTGCTCATGATGACGACATGCAGGTTTGAGCGTCGTGTTGTGATTTCCTGGGCCACCGTCCTGACCAGTTCTTCAATGTCACTCGCCAGGCTCATATCCCCTTCGGAAAGCTTTTGCATATCCCATTTGACGCTGGCCGGTTGAAACCAGATGGTCTGGTCAGCGTGCCTGGCGCTGCTCGCCAGGGTTGATTCGTGAATACCGAGTTTCATGGTGTGAGATGCAGGTTCAATGATGGCAAGAATCCGTTCGCGACCTACCTTGTTCCTTAAGCCCGCTAGCGTGGTGTCTATTGCCGTTGGATGGTGAGCGAAATCGTCATAGATATGAAGGTCAGGTTTGGATTGGGTTAGTTCGCAATGGATCAGTTCCATTCTCCTTTTCACGCCAGCAAAACCTGAGAGTGCTTCGCAGGCAACCTCGGGCGAGACGCCTGCGTGCCGGGCTGCAGCAATTGCAGATAGCGCATTGCTGATATTGTGGTTACCGGTCATTGGCCATGAAACATCGCCTTTGGTTTGTCCTTCAAGAACAACTGAAAACTTTGAGCCGTCCTCGCTGTGCAGCACGGCGTGGAGTTGTTCTCCGCCGATAATAAGAGTTGATGTCCAGCATCCTTGCGCTATGACGTCTTGCAAGTTGGCATCATCCTCTGGATGTATGACCAGGCCTTCACTGGGAACTGATCTGAGTAGCAGGTGGAATTGTGCCTTGATGGCATCAAGGTCTTTAAAAATGTCCGCGTGGTCAAACTCGAGGTTGTTCATTACCAGTGTTCTTGGTCGGTAGTGCAGGAACTTGGATCGTCGGTCGAAGTAGGAAGTGTCGTATTCATCCGCTTCTATGACAAAGAAGGGGTCGGCGCCGAGCCTGGAAGATTGTTCGAAGTTTTGGGGGATACCGCCGATCAGGAAGCCCGGGTTTAACCCGGCGTACTCGAGTATCCAGCTAATCATAGAGGTTGTGGTTGTCTTGCCATGGGTTCCGGCGACGGCAATGACCCAGCGATCGGTCAGAAGGTATCTGCCCAACCATTCGGCACCTGAAGTGTAGGCAATGCCTCTATTCATTACCGTTTCCAGGGCGGGATTTCCCCTTGGCAGGTTGGCATTTCCGACGATAACGAGTTCTGTTCCTGCAGGGATGCATTCAGCCGTATAGCCGGTTGAGAGTTTTATCCCGGCATTCTCCAATTGGGTGCTCATGGGTGGGTATACGTTCTCGTCGGTTCCTGTGACCTGGTGTCCCAATTCCCTTGCCAGTAAAGCGATGCTCCCCATTAATGTGCCGCAAATACCTAGAATATGGATGTTCATGTTTATCTCGGGAAAAGGTTGAAGGCGATGATGACGCCGATGAACTCGATCAGGAATGCGATAACCGCTCCTTGAAAAATACTGACTTCAACTGACTTGTGATAGATATAACCGGCGATAGCCAGCCACCAGCCCAGGCAAACCCAGGTGGCCGAATCTGCGAACATCAAGATTGTGTTGTTGTCCGAGTTGAGAATGATGAAATTAAGGGGGAGTAGTATCAGCAGCATGATGGCGTTAGCGCCAAGAAGTGCTGACCAGGTAGCGTTAAACCGATAGCGATAACCTTTGAACTGCAGGAGCAGGAACGTCACACCAGTCTGAAGCGAGATACCAATGGCGATTGTTCCAGTGGCGGTTGATAGGGATTGATCCGGTCGGGTTACTGCTGCGACTCCAAGTGTGATGGCGAGGTAGGCCAAGAAGGTCGCGCCTGTCGAGAACCTGGATGATGGAAGTCCTTCAGGGCTTTGGCGTAGCAGGCATATCTGCCAGAAAAATTTCACTATCTGCAACATACTGGACCCTAATAACCGATGTTAATTGCCCTGACTTTTGGCATCAGGGTGCCGAGAAGCAAGGTGCTGAGGCACAGGATAATGCCGCTGGTGACCAACCCGGCTGAAATGCTGACGGTTTCAGCGATGTATCCAATAGGAAGTACACCAAGAGGCATCAGCCCATGTGACATCATGTCGATACTCATTATCCTGCCTCGCATGTGTTGTTCAACTTGTAGTTGAACCAGTGATCGATTCATCGACATATTAACCGCAGAGATGAACCCGATGAGCGCAATGCACAATGTTGCGGTGACAAACGTCTCTGACAGCGCGAACAGTGAGACCATCAGGCCCCATAGTGCACCTGTGGCAATTAGCCAGTATCCTTTGTTGCGGACGTTGCCCATTTTGGCCAGGGTCAGAGATCCGAGAATAGCGCCTCCGCCCATGCCGGTCATTAAAAAGCCCAGATCATCTGGTCCGCCCTGCAGCACATCTGTTGAGAAAGCGGGTAACAAAGTGTTGATGGTCAGTCCAAACAGGAACGGCAAAATTGATAGCAGTATCAACCCGCCGACGATTGGGGAGTTCATTACATATCTCAGCCCATCGGCTGTTTCAACCATTGGGCTCTTTCGTTCACCCGGTACGGGACGTCCCTCATGCTTCAGGAAAAGAACGCTAATCGCCGATACGAAATAAAGTAGGGAGAGCAGAAAGTAAACCAGTCCAACACCGAAGGTCGATGACGTATCACCATCGGCGAAAATAGCGATCATGAATCCGGCCAATGCGGGCCCCAGTATTCTCGAAAGGTTCCAGGAGGCAGTGTTGAATGCCATGGCATTGAACATTAGATTCTCGCCAACAACCTCTGGGATCAATGCGGTCCTTGCAGGAATTGAAAGTGATAACACTGTTCCATTCAGGACCCCGACCCAGATGAAGTCCCAGAAGGTCACGTGACCGGACATAATGACGCCACCCATGGCGAGGGTGGCAACGCCATTGATCACCGGGGTCCAGCCAATCAAGGGCTTCTTTCGAACTCTGTCCGCAAGGACACCTCCAAGTAGCGAGAAAACCACCTGGGGCAACATAAAAGAGAGCGTTACCCAGGTCAGGTTAATCGCGGAGGAGGTCATTTCGTAGACCAGCCAGCCTTGAGCTACCAGTTGCATATTGAGCGCAAACGCAGACGCTAGCATTCCGATCCAAAGGCATCGGTAATCATGGACTTTCATTGACGCGAAGATCGATTTGTCTTCAGTTCGTGCCAGTGGTGCGGGAGAGCCTTTCAAGAAACTGCCTTTGGCGAAACAGACAGTATAGCGAATCGTGGACCGACTGTTTTCAATGAGTGGTTAACCGTGCGGAAATTTCCGGTATCAGATATTCCGCCGTAGCATAACTACCTTAAATGAGCGTTGGCACATCACCCGGGTCATTATGTGGTGCTGGTTACTCAGGCAGGCCGAGTACACGTTTACTGATGATGTTCATTTGAATTTCATTAGTACCGCCGTAAATGGTCACTGCTCGCGAGTTCAGCCAGTTTCTGGTGGTCTCCAGTTCCTTGTCTGAGAATTCCTCCCCTTCCCAGCCAATGCCGTTGATACCCATCATTTCTGACTTGAGTTCGGTCGCATTGCGGGCAAGATTGGCACCAACCAGCTTGAATATAGAGGTGGCAGCGCCGGGCGTTTTCCCTGTTTGGCTTTCCTGTGCCACACGCCGTGCGGTGAGTTGAAATGCGCGTTCTCGCATCGAATGTTCTAGGACTTTTTCGCGGGTGCCCTGGTCAGCAATTCGAGCGTCGCTTTCGCCGGTGTATTGTTTGGCGAGGTCAGCCAGTTGATTGCGCTTTTTCTCGACTTTCTTCTTATTCGCGCCAGCAAGACCGCCAATGCCTGATCTTTCGAATTGCAGCAGCCGTTTGCCGACAGTCCAGCCTTTGTTCATTTCGCCGATAAGGTCATCCCGACGTGCGGTGACATTGTCGAGGAATGTTTCACAAAACGGCGAGGAACCTGAAATAAGTTGAATCGGCTTAACGGCAACGCCTTCCTGGTGCATGTCGAACAGCACGAAACTGATGCCATCATGTTTGGGAGCGTCTGGGTTGGTTCGAACCAGAGCAAACATCCAATCGGCGTGCTGAGCGCCGGATGTCCAGGTTTTCTGTCCGTTGATGACAAAATGGTCACCCTCCAGGACCGCTTTGGCTTGCAGAGCCGCCAGGTCAGATCCTGCGCCGGGCTCACTGTATCCCTGGCACCATCGGATTGAGCCGTCGCAAATTTTGGGAATGTGTCGCTGCTTTTGTTCCTCTGTTCCGTACTCTAGGAGCGTTGGGCCTATCATCGTCAGGCCCATGCCTGAGGATGGGGCAGTGGCATTGATGCGCTTCATTTCCTGGGAAAGTATGGCGGCTTTCTCCGGGAGCAAACCACCGCCGCCGTATTCAGCGGGCCACGTTGGAGCAACCCAACCACGTTCAGCCATCCTTTCCAGCCACACCGCGGCTTCGGGTTTGCTGTAAATCAGGTGAGCGTCTTCCCAGTGGAAGGACAGATTTCTCATTTCTTTCGGACAGTTTTCTTCCAGCCATGAACGAGTTTCTTCTCTGAAGGCATTTAGGTCAGACATGTAATACTCCAATTTCAGGCGCGTAGACTGCCATAGGGTGCTGCTGAGTTAAATATGTTTCAGCGAAAATCGACGACTGGAGTCAGCGTGCGAAGCAATATCTCACTTGCTTGGGTAAATACCCAGCGCTACTTTACCGATGTAATCCCTGGCTTCAGTAGGAGAGTAGGGCTGCATAAAGGGGCCAGCTCGCACGTCACGGTAGAGTCGTGACAGTGGGTTATTGTCCATGAACCCGCTACCGCCGACGATGTCCATCGCGCGATTGACGATTTCTATGGCATTGCGATTAACGACCCATTTCATACTTTGGTGGTCTTTCAGTAATTCGTGAGCGCGCTCAATGGGAATTTTCTTTTGCTGAAACTCTTCGAGGAAATCGTCTGTAATCTCACCCATGCGGCCGACGATAGATTGCGTCGACGCGAGTGTGATTTCTATTTCAGCAATCATGTGTTGTATGCCCGGTAGGTCCGCCTGACGGGGCTTGCCTTCTTTCTTGGTGACAAGTGCAGCTTCAATTGCTAGTTCATAAGCATGTTCAGCGATACCCAAAAAGACACCGAGCAACGGCAGGTTGGCCAGATTGCGATTCATTAGCATCCCCGTGTTCCAATACCCCCATGGTCCTATAGGGTTGACCGCAGTCTTGGGAACAACGACGTTGTTGAATCGAATAGACTGGCTGCCCGAGCCTTTCATTCCCATGGCGTTCCAGTCGTTCTGTGGTTCGATACCTTTGGTTGTCATCGGCATCATGACAGAGCTAATTGAGTCAGGCTTTTCATCGCGTCCTTTGACTCGAAGGTTCATCGCGATATGTGATGCGATTGGCGAACCTGTGACAAACAATTTTAACCCGTCAATTCGCCAGCCGTCGTTCACGGGAGTAGCTTGTGTTAAAGGGTGTAGATTGTCGGTGCCAGGTTCTGTTGCTGTCGCGCATATTGTCATATTACCTGTCACGATTTGTTCGAGTTGTGCCTCGAGGGCCTTAGCCAGCGTATCATTCCCTGATGATTGAGCGGCTGCTCTCCCGCTAGAGAGACCCCGAGATACTGCCAGATGCATGTTTGTTGCTAATGCGACTGAACCGTCGCCTCTGCCGAGCCTAGACATGCCAACTATCCAATCATGAATGGACCTTAAGCCGAAGCCGCCGCAATCTTCTGGCACGAAGGCTCCGTTGATCCCTGCAGCCTTAAGATTATCAAAGCTGGTCGCTGCTACCGTGCTCGACTGATCGGCGGCTTGTGCTCGATCTCTGAGGCTTTCAGTCAGGCTTTCTGTCGCATTGACAAATATTTTGCCCGCAGGGGTCTTGGGTTTTAATTGGTAACTCATGTCAGGACTGCTCCACAAATGGGTTGTGTTAGGCCTGGCCGGGTTCTAAAACAGCCAAAGCTCCAGAAAAATATTGGGCCCTTTCAACATCTCAGACTTGGCCTTGCGGCTTTTTTAGACCGATGTCTCGGTCCACATATCCGCACTCACTGAACTTGCCTCGGCTTGGAATTTCGAAACGTAGCCCCTCGGTGTAAAAAGCGAGAGCGCTGTCGATCTGATCCCACGTTGGAAGAGTGCGGTAAAGTATAAAGAGAATTCAAGAATTTTAGCGTCCGCCAGAAGTTAACGCGGCAATAGCTGTTTTTGTGCTGATCATCTTGACGTTGATTAAATTACCATGGATAAGCATGGGGCAAATTAGTCAAAAGCTCAATTCGATGTGGTATCGCCCTTAGAGCCTCGATAAACTCTAGGCCATCCATTTTTTAGAGAGGCCTTTGGACCCGCAAAATGAACGCCGATAATCGAAACCTTGTAGTCTGGCTATCCTGTGTCTGTGTCGTAATCTATCTCATGATTGTCGTTGGTGGTGTTACGCGACTGACCCAGAGTGGTCTGTCTATGGTCGATTGGAAACCCATCATGGGAGTCATTCCTCCTATTACGCTAACTGAATGGGAACAGGCGTTTCAGGCCTATAAGCAGTATCCTGAGTTCCAGAAGATTAATCAGGATATGGAGCTTGAGCAGTTCAAAGGCATTTTCTACTGGGAATTCGGGCACAGGTTGCTGGGGCGGATAATCGGGCTTGTCTACTTTATCCCTTTTGTGATTTTTCTGGCGCTTGGACGGATCGAAAAAAGGTGGAAACCCCAGCTTTGGATCGCATTTGTGCTCGGAGGGCTGCAAGGGCTCATGGGCTGGTACATGGTAAAAAGCGGCTTAGTGGATATTCCTCACGTCAGTCATTTTCGATTGGCAGCTCACCTTCTGCTGGCGATCCTGATCCTGGTGGTCCTGTTCTGGTTAATCTTGGACCTGTTGGGCGTGAAGCGCGTCCAGGCTTCGGGCAGGGAGCAGAAAGCTTCAGTCGTCATACTGCTATTGCTCACTCTGCAACTTTTGCTGGGTGCTTTTACTGCCGGTCTGGATGCGGGGCACGGTTTTAATACCTATCCGTTGATGCACGGCCAGTGGCTGGCCGATGCCGCTGTCATGATAGAACCTTTCTGGCGGAACTTTATCGAAAACGGTGTGATGATACAGTTTTTGCACCGATGGCTCGGCGCACTTTTGTTAATCGGTGTGATCGGTCTAGCGTTTGCGACAGCCAGGAACGGCATGCTGTTACCGGCCATGGTGTTGGTTGGCATTACTGCAATACAGTTCGGGCTTGGGGTAGCGACCTTGATGCTGCGCGTCCCTGTGGTACTCGGAAGCCTGCATCAGGCAGTAGCCTGTTTGATGGTTCTTGTACTTGTCTATTTGGTTTATGTGAGCCGTAGTCCTGGCCCCCGGCCGGAGCCTGCGGGATGAAAGTTTGCCTTGGGCAAATCAACACGACGCCCGGAGATTTTGCGGGTAACCTCGAGAAGGTCAGGGTAGGTATTGAGGCAGCCTCGAAGGCGCAGGCTGATCTGGTCGTTTTCCCCGAACTGACACTGCCTGGTTATCTCAGCCAGGACCTTATTTACAACCCGGACTTTATTGAACGCAATCTCCAGGCGCTTCAAGAAGTCGTTGAAATGTCTCGTTATTGCAACCCGGGCCTTCATATCGTTATAGGTTACATAGGTAAAAACACGGGGGTTGGCAAACCGTTTACCAACCTTGCGGGGGTTATTAACCAAGGCAGGCTGATTCATATTTATCAGAAACAACTGCTGCCTTTTTACGATGTTTTCGATGAGCTGCGGTATTTTGAGCCTGGCAATGAGTTGACAGTGTTCAACATTGGCTCTGTGACGGTTGGACTGGCGATCTGTGAAGACCTTTGGAACGATAAGGGCTCAGATGACTATCATTATGCCGACAACCCGCTGCAAAATTATCGTGCGGCAGGTGTAGATGTGCTGGTTTCAATTAACAGCTCCCCTTTTGTACATGGCAAATGTCAGCAACGCTTGGAGCAGATTGTACCTGCGACCAACGATGGGCCTGCGATTGTTTATGTCAATCAATGCGGCGGGCAGGATGAACTTGTATTTGATGGACAGAGTTTTGTTGCTGACTTGGGTGCGGTCCGCTATCTGAGCTCCACAATCTTTAATGACTCCTTTGATCTGGTGGAAATTTTTGATGAGACCCGGGTTGCCCCGGCGCCGGATGAGACGGAAACAGTTCCTCTCGCTGACCTTCTGGTGCTTGGCTTACGTGACTATGTAAAAAAGTCAGGGTTCAGCCAGATTGTGCTTGCTTCCAGTGGCGGTGTGGATAGCGCGGTTGTCTGTAAGCTCGCCTGTGACGCTGTGGGTGCCGAAAATGTCCATGCGATCCGAATGCCGTCTATCTTCAGCAGCCCGCATTCAAGAGATGATGCGAAGTTGTTACATGAAAATCTTGGTTGTTGGGACTACGAAGTGCCCATTGAGCATGAATCGCTGGTTCAAAATCTGAATGAACATTTCTCTGTACACGCCGACAGTGCAAATATCGTGGTCAGAAAAGCATCTGCCGGTGGTTACAGCGCAGTAGCGGATGAGAACATTCAGGCGCGGCTGCGGGATGTTTATCTTATGCACTTTAGTAACGCTTATGGAGCAATGCCGCTGTCAACCGGGAACAAGACTGAATCCGGGTGTGGTTATTACACGCATTTTGATATGAACTTTTCTTACGCTCCGATCAAGGATCTTTACAAGTTTGAAGTGGTTGATCTTGCGAGTAGTGATAGCAGAATCCCAGAGAATATCTGGCGAAAGCCTCCGTCCGCTGAACTGGCTGTCGGTCAGACCGATGAGGAGAGCCTGCTACCTTACGCATTGCTTGACCCAATCGTCATGTCGTATGTAGAGGATTATGTGACCAGTTTCGAGCGTTTTCGTGCTTGGGCAGCGACACCTGTTAGGCAAAAAATCACCGGCAATATGCAGACCCTGATGGATTGGCTTGATCGGGAAGGGGCCGTCAATGATTATGAGCGTATCGTCAGCCTGATCGGGCGTATGGAATATAAAAGACGTCAGACTTGTCCCGGCACGAAAGTATCCAAAGTAGCATTCGGCATTGGGAGAAGAATTCCGATTGTCGAAAAGTGGTCCTAGGGACTCAGTTGCGTGTGAGACCCGGGGCCAGCAACCTGCGCTAAGAGGTCGAGATAATTCCAGGTTGTGTCTCTTGTGGCTTGGCTAGTGCGACACTAGTTACACCATGTTTGCGCTGAGTTACACCATGTTTGCGCTGAGTTACACCTTTGGCAAAGGTTTGATCGATCTGGCAAGCGTTGGAGTAGTAGACTACTTCGAGCTTCTTGCAGAGTTTAGGGTCTATTCGACAGGCTTATCCCAGACACTGTTAAAGACACTTAATGGTACTTTTTCATCTACTTTTCGGAAATGGAGTAAATCTTGGCACAGAATATTTTCTACGCTCAATCTGGAGGTGTGACAGCCGTTATTAACGCGACAGCCTGTGGTGTGATTGAATCGGCGCGAAAGTCAAAGAAACTGGGCAAGGTGCTGGCTGGCAAAAACGGCATCATCGGCGCGTTGAAGGAAGAGTTAATCGATACGTCGCTTGAATCGAAAAGGGACATTGCTGCTCTTCGACATACACCTGGCGGTGCATTTGGATCATGCCGCTACAAGTTGAAAAGTCTTTCGGAAAACAAAGCGGAATATCAGCGATTGATCGATGTGTTCCAGGCTCACGATATTGGATACTTTTTCTACAATGGTGGTGGTGATAGCCAGGACACGGCTAACAAGGTGTCCCAGCTCAGTCTGCAAATGGGACATCCGATATGTTGTATTGGCATTCCCAAAACAGTGGACAATGACCTGCCGATGACAGATACCTGCCCAGGCTTCGGATCAGTGGCAAAATATGTCGCAGTTTCAACGATGGAAGCGGGCCTGGATGTAGCGTCGATGGCGGAATCTTCGACCAAAATATTCGTGCTTGAAGTCATGGGGCGACACGCAGGATGGATCGCGGCTGCGTCTGGTCTGGCGAAGGATAATCCCTCGGCGCCACCGCACATCATCCTGTTTCCGGAGGTAGCTTTCGACAAGATTAAATTCCTGGCACGCGTCAAGGAAACCGTTAACCGTGTTGGCTATTGTGTTGTGGTAGCGTCAGAGGGCGCTCAGTATGCCGACGGCAGTTTTCTGGCTGACGCCGGAGCCAAAGACGCGTTCGGCCATACTCAGCTGGGTGGCGTTGCGCCGGCGCTTGTAGAGATGATCAAGGGTGCCCATGGATACAAATGCCATTGGTCCGTCGCAGATTACCTGCAGCGTGCCGCAAGGCATATTGCCTCTGCGACAGATGTTGCACAGGCTTATGCTGTGGGAGAGGCGGCTGTCCAATTCGCACTGGAAGGCAAGAATGCTGTGATGCCTGTGATCAAGCGCAAAAAAACGAAGCGTTATGGATGGGAGATCGGGGAAGCACCTTTGTCCCGGGTGGCCAATGTAGAGAAAAAAATGCCAAAGTCATTCATCACGAAGGATGGT
>JABJED010000224.1 GCA_018665025.1 Gammaproteobacteria bacterium | reverse complement strand
GGTAATCCTTTGACGAAAGGGTAAGGCACAGGAGACCCGAATTTCGAAGCCAGTTTAAAAAGGCTTGCCGGGTCCAGAGACTGATTCCGAAAAAACAGGACAAGATGTTCGCTTAACGCTTCGCGGAGAAAGTCGACCGCTATTGAGTCAATATTGTTGAGATCAATACCGCTGATAGTGGCGCCGATAGGACCAGCTTGTTGATCAACCTGGTAGTCGCTATTCATGGCTTATAGCTCGCTCATGGCTGTCTATAGCTCGCTCATGGCTGTTTATGGTTTGTCTAGTGTTCGTGTGCGCAATCGTCGTTGCGACAGCAGAGATAGTTCTGGATATGTGCGGCAGCGAGTATAAGTCCGCCGATCGAGGTGACAATTCGCTCACCGGTCAGGCCTAGCAGGTCGTGGCCGAAGATGGCAGTAATGGTCAATATGCCTAGACCAACGCTGCCGAGAACCAGGGTCAGCTTATCCTTGTGTTGGCGGCAGCCAATGGTTAATGCAATGACGCTGATTGGCAGAATCACAGCCATCATGATCAGGTGAAAGGTTGATTCATCGAGCAGAGTGACATTGACGATCGGCAGAATCGTCAGTGCGATCGGAAGTGCCAGGCAATGCAGCATGCACACGCCGGACAGGACAACGGCTGCCGTGTCCATATACTTTCGTCCGCGATTATTTGGCTGGGAATCCATAGGGCGGGATTTATATCACAAATAAGGTGGCAGTTCCTGCATCTTCTTTATGCGGAATTTCGGGTTAGGGTATTCGCTATTTCGTGACTTTAGCTTAACATCCACACTTCCATAACCATGCCACCAGTGCAGAGTGAAACTGTGTCAAAAACCCCGCTATTCTCCAGACTGTTTGGTCTCTCTCCGATATCTCCTATCAAGGAACATATGGAGACCTGTGAGCGTTGTGTGCTTGGGTTAGTTCCGTTCTTTGAGGCGGTGTCTGGCTCTGATTGGGCAGATGCTGAAAAACGTTACCGGGCGGTTTCTGACCTTGAAGGCGTTGCAGACGAGCTGAAAAAGAAGGTCAGGTTGAATCTGCCAAGAAGTCTCTTCCTGCCCATGTCACGCAATCATTTGCTGGAAATCGTCCAGGTTCAGGATCGAATAGCCAACGGTGCGAAAGATATTGCAGGATTGATGCTGGGCCGAAAAATGAGGTTTCCAGAGGAAGTGAAGCCAGCTTTAACGGAATTTGTCAAAGCAAGTCTGGATGCAGTGAGCCTCGCCCGGAAAGTCATAGCTCAGTTAAATGATCTTGTTACCACGGGGTTCAGTGGCCGGGAAATAGAGTTAGTAGAGAAGATGCTCGAAGAGCTTGATGATGCCGAGCATAAGTCTGATGTTTTGCAGGTGAAGCTCAGGCGAGCATTGTTTGATCACGAAGCAGACCTGAATCCTGTCAGCGTGATTTTTTTGTACCGGGTTATCGACCAGATTGGAGACATCGCTGACGATGCCCAGACCGTTGGCAATCGCATGATGTATCTAATAGCAAGTTAGGGATCGCAGATGGGCGTTATAGAAGAATTTGGCAGCACGCTGCTGATCCTGACGGTTTGTTTTGGCTTCTTTATGGCCTGGGGTGTCGGTGCTAACGATGTTGCCAATGCCATGGGGACGTCGGTTGGAGCCAAGGCAATCACCATTAAGCAGGCCATACTCATTGCAATGGTCTTCGAGTTTGCCGGTGCCTATCTGGCAGGCGGAGAAGTGACCTCTACCATTCGGAAAGGTATCATTGATCCGGAATTACTTTCCGATGAACCAGAACTCCTGGTCTACGGGATGATGTCTGCGTTGCTGGCGGCTGGCATTTGGCTTTTTATTGCGACGACTTACGGCTGGCCAGTATCAACAACGCATAGCATTGTCGGTGCAATTGTTGGCTTCGCGTCTGTCGGCATTTCTGTTGATGCGGTCAACTGGATGAAGGTAGGAAACATTGCTGCAAGCTGGGTGGTTTCTCCGGTGCTAGCAGGTACCGTTGCCTTCTTTTTGTATATGAGCGTTCGACGTTTCGTCTTTGATACGACAGATCCGTTTGCTTCTGCCAAACGGGTTATTCCCTTTTACATCTTCTTGGTCGGGTTTGTGATTTCGATGGTGACGATGGTCAAGGGACTCAAGCACATAGGGCTGGATCTGACCTTTCAACAGGCAATATTGTATTCAATGGTTGTTGCAGGTCTGGTCTGTCTGATTGGTGTTGTGGCATTGACCAGGATCAAACGGGTAGTTGCCTCTTTGAACCATGACATTGTGAATATCGAGCGTATGTTTGGTGTGCTGATGTTGTTCACGGCCTGTGCCATGGCTTTTGCTCATGGATCAAACGATGTCGCGAATGCGATTGGGCCACTTGCTGCTGTCAACAGCATTATTGAATCTGGCGGCGACGTTGTTCAAAAGGCAAGAATGCCGACCTGGATACTATTTCTTGGTGGGGCAGGTATCGTTGCAGGTCTGGCCATCTATGGCTATCGGGTAATGCAAACGATTGGTACGCATATCACAGAGCTGACCCCCAGCAGTGGCTTCGCTGCGGAACTTGCTGCAGCAACCACCGTAGTATTGGCTTCGGCTTATAGCTTGCCCGTCAGTACAACCCATACGCTGGTTGGTGGTGTTCTGGGTGTTGGCCTGGCCAAAGGGCTGCATGCGCTCAATCTTCGTGTGGTTGGTACCATTTTCCTTTCATGGCTGGTCACACTACCTGCTGGGGCAATACTTGCGATCATCTTCTTCTATATCTTCAAGGCGATCTTCGGCACCGGTTAGCCTGATTTTGATCAGGCTGCTTCAACTTCAACTTTTATGCCCGTCATAAATGACTGATTGCTGATCTTTTCGAACGACCCGGGGCCAGATGGCAACAGGTTGTTAGCGTTTGAACCTGCAAATTTTGCTGCTGTCTTCATGGTTTTCCCTGAGTAACCCCAGCCGTGGGTAATAGCAACTGTTCCTGGCTTGAGAGACTCGTCCAGGGCAACCACCGTTTTGATTTCCCCAAACTCATTTTTCACCGTCACACTGGAACCCTCGCCCAGGTTTCTCGCCCTGGCATCATCCGGGTGCACATATAGCGGGTTATTCTGGTGTTTTGGCCTCTTAAGGGACGATACATTGTGAAACCAGCTGTTGATCATGTAATTGGTGCGCCGGGAAATCATTTTGAGCTGATCTTCAGGTTCGCGGCCGAGTTCATCGAATAGCTCCCGGCATCGGCCAATGGCCTCATCGAAAGACGCGGGCATACAGTCCACACGAGAGCTTTCAGTCTGAATAACGTTGCTGAAAAATTTGCCCGGCGCGACCGGGTTCAGTACCACAGTGCCTGAGGACCTGACGTCATCGATGCTGAGGTTAGATTGTCGCAACATATGATCAAATCGGCTGAACAACCCGAGTTCATCGATGGCACCCTGGTAGTCGTCTAGCTCGCGATTTTCCGTTGCGAAACCCTGGGCCAGTTCAATCTGCCGTAGAATCCACCATTCAGGTCGCCTTTCTGCCTTGGGCGGTACAATGAAATCTGTGTACTGGATGAAAGGTTCTTTCTGCAGCCCCAGGCCAGCGATATTGATGTCTGAGCGTTCAAACATATCGGTTGCCGGGAGAACATAGTCAGCGTATTCAGAGGTTGCAGAGGGATAGATATCAATCACCATCACGAATTCGAGCTGCTCGAATGCCCTTTGGAGTTTTTCCCCGGAACCCATTGAAAGAATCGGATTACCAGAGATTACGATGAGCCCCTTGATCGGGTTATCTTCGCCAAGAATCATATCTGCCATAAGGTTCCCGGGTAGCGAACCACGAATTCTTCGCACATCACCGAGTGGGGTTGGCTCATATTTAACTTCACCCTGCATCCGCCCCGCTTTTGCTGCTGGATAAAAGCCACGCGAGTAAACGTTTCCGCCCGGCTTGTCCAGATTGCCTGTTACGACACTAAGCATAAAAAGCAGCCAGTAGGCGAGCGAGCCCTGCCGCCCCATGTTGACGCCGGTGGACATGTAGAAGGCAGCGCTTTTTGCCGCGCCGATGTCATCCGCTAACGCCGCGATCGATTGCGCGCTGATGCCAACAATACTGGCAACCTGCTGTGGGCTGTACTCTTTGATGAAAGACCGGAGTCCTTCTATGTGATCTGCGTGATCTTGAATGTACTCGTGGTTGACCATGTCCTGGTCAAACAGGTGGTGCAGAATAGCCGCCATCAGGTAAACATCTGTATCCGGCTTGACGGGTACATGGGTCCCGATTCCTTTAATCGATTCGTTGTAGCGAGGATCGACAAAACGAATGTCGGCACCTCTTTTTGAGGCGGCTCGCAGGCTCTCCATAGGGTCGGCGATAGAGATGAAGCTCATGTGGGAAACCCGGGGATTTGCGCCAAAGATAAGCAGGAAATCAGTGTTATCGATGTCGGGTATGGGGTGGATGGTGCTGGACCCAAATACGGCTTCTGAGGCCGCGAATTTATTGGTGCAGTCCTGGGTCCCGGAGGAAAAATTTCGGCGAACTTCATTGTTAAGCAAAAACGAACCGATAGCAGGTCCTGCCAGTGAGTTAAATGCCAGCGGGTTGCCTGTATAGGAGGCAACTGATCCAGGACCGTATTTTTGTTTCAATGCAGCGATTCGTACCGCAATTTCACTGGTTGCAGTATCCCAGGTGACTCGCTCAAGATCGCCCTCAGGCGATCGGCGTGCAGGATAACTCAGCCTGTCGGGGTCCTTATGAATCTCCAGCGTGGCGATTCCTTTGTGGCACGCAAAACCTTTGGTTACCGGGTGTGACTTATCCGGCTTCAAGGAAACGATTTCATTGTTATCGACTTCTGCGACAAGTCCACATGAGGGTTCGCATACCCGGCAAAATGTTTTGACTGATTCCACGGTGTTTCCAGCTTAAAGAGGCAAGCGTTACCGTAAAGGCTCGTAACGCACAGGTCAAATATGGAAGAACTCGTTATAATGCTGATTATTCAACAAAATGGAGTAAGCCGTGTTTGCAGGTAAGGTTGTGGTGGTCACTGGGGCCGCCGGCGCGTTAGGTCACGCCGTATTTGAGTATTTCGCGAGCGGTGGTGCGCGTGTCGTTGCTCTGGACTACAGTCATGAGTTGCTGGATTCCGCTTTTCCTGTGAAAGGTTCCATGCACCAATACCAGAAAGTCGACCTGACCAGTCGGGATAGTTGTCAGCTGGTACTGTCAAAGGTCATTGATGATCTGGGACAAATTGATGTCCTGTGTAACGTTGCTGGAGGGTTTTTAATGGGTGAGGCGGTTCACGAGACCTCAGATGCGACCTGGGACTTTTTGTTTAACCTCAACACGCGCTCTATCGTGAACACAAGCAGTGTAGTTGTACCTCAAATGCAACAGCAGGGTAGTGGCAAAATAGTCAACATTGCTGCGAAGGCAGCCACCCAGGGTTTTGCGAATATGGGCGCTTACACAGCGTCAAAGGCCGCGGTGATGAGACTCACTGAAGCCATGGCCGCTGAATTGCGAGAGCAGCAGATTAATGTCAATTGCATTATGCCGGGTACGATTGATACACCCAGGAACAGGGAAGACATGCCCGAAGCCGACCACAGCAAGTGGGTTCCCCCGTCACAGCTCGCCAGTGTGATAGGGTTTCTGGCCTCTGACGCTGCGGTTGCAGTGCACGGTGCCGCAATACCAGTTGAAGGATTGAGTTGACGATGAGTGAGTGGATTTTGTATGACGTCGCTGATGGGGTTTGTACCATTACGATGAATCGCCCCGAGAAAAAGAATGCAATGAGCTTTGCGATGCTAAGCGACTTTATCGCAGCATTTGCCCGGGCCGGTGAAGATGACGACGCGCGCGTGGTGGTCCTGAAAGGGACGGACGGGGCTTTCTGTGCAGGAACTGACTTGTCAGACCTGTCTTCCATACCAGGGGAAAAGCGAGGTCTTCGCGGCTCCGCAGAGGAGAGAGGTAAATGGTGGCCTATCATTGAGTGCCCTAAACCCGTGATTGGTGTTGTTGATGGTCCTGCAGTAGGGATGGGGGCTGAATTCGCCTCTCAGTGTGATATCAGGATCGCGTCCAATCGGGCCCGCTTTGCCTGGAATTTTTCCCATCGAGGGTTGGTTCCTGATACCGGTGCCGGGAGCTGGTTGTTACCAAGACTTATTGGAACCTCACAGGCGCTGTGGTTGCTGTATTCCGGTGAGTTTATTTCAGCCAGAGAAGCGCATGAGCTTAAATTTATTTCCGGCGTTTTTGAGTCGGAAGAGCTCGAGGGCAAAACAAGGCAACTCACGGATGCAATTTTGAAGGGTTCGCCCTTTTCCCACCAGCGTATTAAGGCATTGGTTTACGAAGGGCTGGGTTTGAATGTCGGTGAGCACATGGTTAACCACACCACCGCACTGGCAGAG
This sequence comes from Gammaproteobacteria bacterium, assembly GCA_018665025.1. GTDB lineage: Bacteria > Pseudomonadota > Gammaproteobacteria > Pseudomonadales > Azotimanducaceae > UBA9659. The sequence continues at coordinate 3,450 of JABJED010000224.1, read as the reverse complement.
TGTTTTAAGTCTGAAGATCACAAGGAAGGTGTCGCGTCCTTTCTTGAACGACGTACGCCTAACTTCAAGGGTAATTAAATGAGTGAAATACGCCCCTGGATAAGAAAGGCTAGCAGGAAGCTTGTTGACTGCCGGGTGTTTACTGTCAATGAGTCGACTTCGATTTGCCCGCGAACGGGAAATGAACATAATTTCTTTTTTATTGATACCGCGGATTGGGTCAATATAGTGCCGATTACGGTGGATGATGAAGTTGTTTTTGTTCGCCAATTTCGCCATGGCAGCGAAGCGATATCGTTGGAAATTCCAGGAGGTATGGTCGATCCAGGTGAGGACCCCCAGGTGGCTGCGGTTCGTGAATGCCTGGAGGAATCTGCTTATCAGGCAGGCAGTGTTGAGTCACTTGGCGTGCTGAACCCCAACCCGGCACTGTTTCCCAATAAGCTTCATACTTATGTCGCAAGGCAGTGCGAAGCGATCGGTGAAATAGCCAACACTTCGACGGAACACACCGAAGTTGAGCTGGTTCCGATGAAAGATCTGCCTGAACTTTTGCAAAGTGGCGCCATTGATCATGCGCTTGTCGCGGCAACCCTGTGGCGGTTGCTCTACCTGGACGCCTGTTAAGCGTGTGATACCAGTTGGCTTTGACTTTCAGGCATATTAAGCATGGTTGCGATGGGTTTGGCGTTCAAAGTGAGCTGATGCCTTCTCAGAAAACTCTCCCGGGCATTTTCAGGTGGGTGCCTCGATTCTTCCCAGACGCTCAAATTTTTGTACCAGGTGATCAGTAGCATTTCTGAAGGTTGTCCGGTTGCCTCAACGAAAAGCCCCTGTACTTCTGTTTCAAAACTCCCCTCGAAAGTTGGCCAGGCATTGTAGGAAAGTTGGATAATTTCATCGACAGCGTCAGGCAAAACACTGAACCATCGAAAGACATAGACGCCCGGCCTTGTTCTGGGTTGATGATCCAGTGGCCGAAGAGTGGGGTTGAATAAATGGGTAGAGAGAAGTTGCACGTCATCAGGGAATGAGAGTGATGTCTGTGTTTTGCCAAAGGTCACGAGGTAAATTTCGTTGCTGGCCAGGCCAAACAGTGAGGCAAAGATACCGAAAACCCCATGGCCCGCGGCTTGTATCTGTTTGGTTATATCGTCATTTGCCAGTTTGACGAGATGCGCCGAGCCAGGCCTGGAGAGATCCTTGATATGATAAACGTGGTACAGCAAGAAGGGCTCTACGCCTGTAGTGGAAGGGTATATTTCTGCAGATCGTTTACCCTGATCAGTTGTTGAATTTCTCGAACATAGTCGATACCTCGACTGGAGTATTTCAGGAGCCCTTCTGCAAGGGCGTGTCCGCTGAAGTGTTGTTCTTCTGATCGCGTGGTCGCCCGAATATGCCTCAAGTGGATATATGCCGGGTTGGTATTAATGGTGTGAACGTAGGCAATGATACCTGCCTGGACCGACTCGTACTTTGCCACCTCGTGATTGAGGCCCTCGTCGCGATTTTTTGGCGTTAGTCCGCAACCTTTGCTGAAGCACCAGACGCCGAACAGGTTGTTTGCCTGTCTGGCAAACCTTGACGTCCCCCAGCCGGACTCGTTGGCTGCCTGTGCAAGTACCAGGGACTCGGGAACCACGTCTACCCTGATCAACAGATCGTCAACGGTCGAGCGCAGGCTCGTTTGTTGCCTGATCTTGTAGCGAGCCTTTAACGAGCTGACAAACTGGATATCGTCCTCGTCAAGTGCATCGCCTATTGTGAGATCGTCGCGGATCATCATCAGCAGACGACGGTTGGCAAGTATCTTGTCGTTTGCCTGGCGGATCTTTGGCAGCATATAGCTGAAAAACATCTGTTTTTTTGTCCTGACATCGTTGATGGCAGAAAAATCAGGCAGTGTGGATGGGTAGGATCTACTTTCTACTTCCGAGCTCGGCAGGATTTCGGATGCGATGTTTGAAACTTCGGTGATGTCCACCTGACTAGTCGATAAGGTATCGACCGGTTGTGCCGGCAAGGCATAAACCATTGATTCAGATGAATTGCGGACACCAGGAGCCAGCGCTGATGCTGATATTGAAAGCACCAGAGCACCCAACATGATCAGGTCTGTTCTTGTCAGGCTGGTAATCTGGTCCAGTCTCGCCATGGTGATGCATTGCACAATATGGAATAATCTCCATTATATTCATGATTTTCTCCATTTTCAATCAATAAGTGTCAGGTCTTGAATTAAGCCAGGATGGCGTGAAGCCCGTTCCTGCGCTAAATCGATGATATGGTTAGGTTTTTTAATGGATATCACGAATGTCAATTCGACAACAGGTCATGGTGTTGTACCTGAAAAGCTCAGCGTTGGACACCGGTGTAGTCGCGTGGGCCTTCTACGATGGTGCCGGTAAAACGAGCCATATGTCTGGGGATCAGGCCGAGGTGCCCTATAAGACCGGTCTCCATGCGCTTCGCGATGGTTGGCGACTAATTCAGGCCAGCCCCCTTGTGACGCATGAGCAGGGCTCGGAATTCCAGACGGACTACCTGAAGTACGAATTCTTCTTTGAAAAACTTGTGGAGGATGATTCGTGACTTTGCTCAATTCTAAACAGATGGCGACTTTTGCTGCCCGGGGCTTTCTCCGGTTTGATGGCGTGGTTCCGGAAGAGATCAATCAACAGTTCCTGGCAGAACTCGGAGATGTGCCAGAAGGGGACGTTGCATCACCGGAGGCGCATTACGGCAGCGTCATGCGCCTTGGGTCTGTACCTGTCGTGCCAGCGGGAATATCGCTCGCGAACGCATACCCGGCGGAAAGTGCCATCTCACAGTTACTTGCACTTCCTGTCGTCGCCGGAGCCGTTGAGTCTTTGGTTGGGAGCAAGCCGGTGCTGGACCATCATTTCCTGCATATCACTTTTCCACCAACCTATTACGAGCGTAAAGCGCCGGTGGCGCAGCATACGCACCAGGATTCTACCATCGACCCGCGGCGAGCCTTTGATATCCAATTAATGTATTTCCCACATGAAGTCACTGTAGAGATGGGGGGAACGCGGTTTATTCCCGGGTCTCATCTACGCCGTGTGAGTGAAGCGAGTATTGGTCGATACCAGAACATCCTCGGTCAGCAACATGTTGTCTGTCCCGCAGGCACACTGCTGATTATGCATATGGGCATCTGGCATGGCGGCGGTGCTAACCGTAGTGACAAGTTGCGGTATATGTTCAAGATCAGGCTGTGCCCGACTGAAAAGCAGGCGCGCCTTTGGGATTTGTCAGATCTTCCTGATGATCACCTTCAGCAGAGGCCTATATTTTGGGTTGGTAACGAAAGGACCACTGATCATATTCATTCGATCCTGACTGAATCGGAACCCTGGTTTGAGTTCGACACCAGTCGTCTGGAGTACATCAATAGAATCAAGTTCTGGCGCTACCTGCTGG
>JABJED010000223.1 GCA_018665025.1 Gammaproteobacteria bacterium | reverse complement strand
TATGAATAAAAATATCATATTTCAATGAAAAAAATTTTATTTAGAAAATTCTTATATGATTGTTTAGTTTTCTTTATGATTGCATTGATAAGTACCAGTGTAATAATTTGGGTTTTTCAAGCAGTTAATTACTTAGATCTTGTAATTGATGATGGTCGTGATTATTTGATTTACTTAAATTATACGTTTTTAAATTTTCCTAAAATTTTAAGTAAAATATTGCCTTTTGCCTTTTTTTTTAGCTTTTCTTATGTGATTGCAAAATATGAACTAAATAATGAATTATTAATTTATTGGAATTTTGGAATAAATAAAATTACCTTTGTTAATTATTTTTTATTTTTTTCTATCTTTTTATTATTTATTCAAATTATTTTAACAGCAATAATAGTTCCTAGCACACAAAGTGCAGCAAGAGGCTTACTAAGAGACTCGGATTATAATTTTATTAATAATTTTATCAAAATTAAGAAGTTTAATGCTGCTGTCAATAATCTGACAATCTATACCGAAAGCAAAGAAACGGATGGTAGCTTTAATAATATTTATATAAAAAAAAATACTGGTTCAAATAATTTTCAAGTAACTTATGCAAAAAAAGGTGTTATTAAAAGTTATAAAGACTTTGCAGTTCTTGAATTATATAATGGTGAAAATATAAATTTGATTGATAATAATTTAACAAGTTTTAGTTTTTCAAAGTCTGAATTTAATTTATCAATGTTTTCAACAAACACAATTCTGGTTACAAAAACTCAAGAACATAAAACTGTAGAACTATTAGCGTGTGTATTCAGCTTAACCGATAGAGATATAAAAGATAAAAAAAAGATTAAAGAAAAGGTTCGAAATTGCGAAGTCAAAAATTTAGATAATATTATTGCTGAAATATATAAAAGGTTAACAATCCCATTTTATATACCCGCTCTTATGCTGGTATCCTTGATGTTGATAATCCACTCTAAAGAAAAAGTTAACTACTCAAATTACAGAATAATTATTTTTTTAATAGGTTTTTTAATTATAGTTTTTTCTGAAACAACCTTGAGATTTATCAATGACTCTTTCTATAATAATTTAATAATCAGTATGATTCCAATTATGGTAACTATATTATTTTACTTTTACTTTATTATGAAATTTAATTTTAAAAGATCTAAATAATGAAAACTTATATTAAATTTTTAACAAATAATTTTTTAAAATCTTTTCTTTTTATTATTTCAATAATATTTTGTTTAGTACTCTTAATAAATATTTTAACAGAATTAGAATTTTTTAAAAATATTGATGTAAATATTTTTTTTACTGTTTACTTATCTTTACTCACTTCTCCTTCAATGATTTTTGAAATATTTCCATTTATAATATTAATTTCAACACAATTATTTTTTATTAAGTTATTTAATAATAATGAAATTCAAGTTTTTAAATATTCGGGATTAAAAAATTCAAAGATATTAATAATAATAAGTTTTATAACATTTTTATTGGGCATATTAATAATTACTCTTTTTTATAATACCTCTTCTAATTTAAAAAATTTATATTTAGAGTTGAAATCTAATTACACAAATGATGGAAAATATCTTGCTGTAATTAACAAAAATGGTCTTTGGATAAGAGATAAGATTAACGGTAAAATTCTTATAATTAATTCTTCAAAAATTGAAGTAAATTACTTGGTTAACAATTTTATTACAGAATTTGATGAAAACTATGAATTAATCAGAAATATTAAAAGTAAAAAAATAGATATTACTAACAAAAACTGGGTAATAATTGAGCCTGAAATTTTTAAAGACAATTTAAGTCAGAAAAAAAAAGAATTAATATTAAAGTCTAACTTTAACTACAAAAGAATACAGAGCTTATTTTCAAATTTATCTTCTCTTTCCTTTCTGGAATTAATAGAATTGAAAAAAAATTATGATTTATTAAATTATTCTACTATTGATATAGATATTCATATTCAAAAAATTATATCTTATCCAATATATTTAATGCTAATGACTATATTTTCTTCACTTATTATGTTTAATAGTAAAAAGTTTAAAAGCAATAC
>JABJED010000034.1 GCA_018665025.1 Gammaproteobacteria bacterium | reverse complement strand
ACTATCTGGCGCTGATTGTTGGCCTAATTTCAGTGTGGCTTGAGTTCCAGTCTGACCGTGAATTACATCGTTTTCGCGAGCTTCGTAGCAGCAGCGCTGAAGTTTTGAATACGGGGCTTTGGTCCTTATGCCGACATCCGAATTACCTGGGCGAGATCGGAGTTTGGGTATCTGTACTGTTGTTCGGTTATGCCGCGGTTGGCTATGCCGACTACTGGATGCTCTCGGGTGCGGTTTCCATGATCCTTCTGTTTACCATTGTCTCGATTCCAATGATCGAAAAGAAACTGACCGAAGATAAACCCGGTTACGCTGACTACAAAGCCAAGTCGTTCTCGCTGATTCCGTTGTCGAAACTTCGCTGAACGCGTCGCTTCTTCCGCTTTAGGACTTCGAGCCCACAAGCAGCGGATACAGTCTGTCTGGACGTACCAGCTTTCTGGTGTGGCACACAGGTACTAAAGGCCGCAGAAGCAAGGCGGTGTGATAGTGCCTGATAAGTTTCGACTTCAATTTAAAGAACCAGCGGGGCTACCAAAATCCCGCAACAATTAATCCGCCGGCAAGAGGTACGGTAGCCACCAGAAACAAAATGAACGAATAGGAAAGGACTTTGTTGGCCGGCAACCCGGTCATGATCAGCAATGGGATGACCACAAAAGGATGAATGATATTGGTCCACTGGTCGCCGTAGGCAACACCCATGACTACCAGTTCCGGCGCCGTTCCCAGTGCTTCAGCCGCTGCCAGAAATGCCGGCCCCTGCACAGCCCACTGGGCACCACCTGAGGGAATAAACATATTAATGACACCACCGGAGAAAAAGGCAATCAGCGGCAGTGTTTCGGCTGTACCAATTCGGGCGAAATAGTCCGCCATCTGGGCGACCAGACCCGTGTTCAGCATCACGCCCATAATGCCTGCATAGAGTGGGTATTGCAGCAGAGTTGGCACCACCGCACGGCCAGCCCGCATCATTACCTGACTGAATTCTGCAGCAGATCGTGTCAACAAAAGACAGGCTGCCAGAAATGTCCAGTTCACAATATTCAGGTCCAGTTGTATCCCTTTTGAATAAAACCAGTTCGCCACATAGATAATCAACAAGACCCCCATAGAGGAGGTTAACCAGCGGCTGTTTTCCAGCCGGTAAGCGGGTCCTGAACGGCCCTCCAACGGTCGTTCCTGATTGCTCTGCTCTGGGTCCTGCACTGCGTTGGATTCATCAATTTCCTCCAATTCAGCATCAGCCGGTGCCAGCAAACTAGCCACCAGGGCAACAGTAGCCAGTGTCAGAACGATGGTCACAAGGTTAAAGGTAGACAGGATTGTCTGTGTGACAGGTAATAGTCCGCCCAACTGTTCCTGCATGGGATTACCTTGTGTTGCTACCAGCAAAGGTGCCGAACCTGAGTAACCCATGTGCCAGACTACAAAACCACTGAATGCAGCGCCGCCCAGCAAGGGATAATGGACTTTCTGACCTCGATCACGAAATGACAGTGCCACCTGCCTTGCCATTAAGCCACCCAGAATGGTCCCCAGAGGCCAGGCGATCAAACTCACGCACCCTGCAAACACGGCTACAAATGCATAGGCTCCCCGGGCAGTTCTGGGCAAACCCGCCAGTCGTTGCAGGTAGGCGGGTACCGGTCCAAGATGGGCCAGCGCATACGCAAACAGGATGGTCAGACAGACCTGCGAAATGAAAGGCAATAGTGAAGCCAGTCCGTTACCCCAGGACATGACCACCTTTTCGGCGTTGGCCGGCGTCAGCCACCAGGTCAGTACCAGGGCTGCAAGCGTCATGACAATGCCGAACGCAAATGGTTCTGGCATATATCGATCAAAGACTTTGATAATGGTTCTTGTTAGTTTTTGAATACTTTTATTCATCCTGATGTCCACTTGTTTTCTAAGCATGCCTGATGGAGATACTTTTGTATTCTGCTAAAACACGCTTTATAGCGCCTACTCTCGTCAAGATACTTTTGAAATCCGGGATGAACGCGGTTTAAACTTCCTATTCTCTGACACACAGCGTTTTACTAAGTATATTATTCGCAACCTGATACGACCCCAAAACTAGAACATCGTAGGCCGCTTCGGGTAGCTAACCGGCAGCCCCTGTTTTTTTGGGTTGCGAGCACACACTGTATTAACAACGCTTCCCAATGATCAGGGACGGAACATTTTGGGACACGACACAATGAACAAACTGACTAACGCCGTGCGCTCGGCATCCACCGCTGTATCCTCGTCCAGGCGACTAATCGCGCTGCTGGTTGTTGTCGCTGTGACGCTCTGTTCACCCCTCTCTTTTGCGGTGACCTATCAGACCTCCACTATTGAGACCGGCGAAGTTGGCCAGCAGACCGTCCTGGCTGCATTTTTATCTGCCACCGACCTCGCTGACCTGGTGTTGATCCGCATCGAAAAAACAGGCCGTCGAACCGTTTCTGTAGTACCTCAGCGGGCCGGGGGGTACGCAGCGCCTGGGCCAGGGCAGGAGCTTGATACTGATCTGGTCGCCATTGATGTGGGTCGCTATCAGGGTCGTGACGCCATTCTCGGCTTTACGCAGTCAGCGGCTTTCCGGCTGGATCCGTTTACTGGCAAGAAAACCAAGCTTGCTGACATCTCAACCCTTTATGGCTCGGCGATTAAAGATTCGCTACCGCACATTGATCTGTTCACTGACATTAACAGCGACGGCATGGATGACCTGGTGATACCGGGGTTCGATGGTTTCCAGATTCACACCCAACGCGCTGATGGTTCCTTTTCTGCACCGATCAATCTTCGCGCGCCGCCTATTGTTGAGCTGTCGTTCAATGACTATCCCTGGTATCAGCCGCGGCAAAAATATATTGATGATATGACGCTTGATGGTCGGAACGATGTTTCGGTACTGATTGATAATCAACTGCATGTGTTTCCGCAAGTCGACAACGGGCTGTTTCTGACGGTCCCTATAAGAGTCGATACCGGTATTGATCTGGATTTCGGCGGTATGGAGGAGTTGAGTGTTTCCATGCGTGATATGGATCAGTCGGACAGTTTATCGCGGGCGCTCATCAAGCTGCAGGATCTCGACGGAGACGGTCTGACCGATATGCTGGTCATCTCTGTGAAGAGTAAAGGTGTGTTCCGCAAACAGACGTCGTATCAACTGTATCGCGGTATCGAAGTTAACGGGAAGCTGGAGTTTACCAGGGAGCCGGTCACGACCATCGAAAGCAAGGGTTACCAATTTGAAATCGAGGGGCTGGATTTTAACAATGATAACCAGACAGACATGCTGATCTCGGCCGTTGATATCGGGCTTGGCAAGGTGCTGGGTGCACTGGTTACCGGGGCCGTCAGCATTGACCTGAACTTCTATCAGATGAGAAAGGGGCTTTATTCCGCTAAACCCGATTTGAAGCGCGAGATTAAGGCAACGTTTGATCTGCGCTCGGGGGATTTCTTTTTCCCGTCGGTACTGATTGCCGATGCCGATGGCGATGGCATCGATGACCTGCTGGTTCAGGAGGGAGAAGACCAGCTTAATATTTTTCTGGGTTCGGGTGATGCCAGCCTATTTTCGAAATCACCAACAGTGATCGATGTGCACATGCCTTCTGATCCGGAACTTGTTGTTGCCGCGGACCTCAACCGGGATGGCAAAGTTGACCTGATGATGAGGCACGAGCCCAGTACCGGGCCCAAGAAGATTGTTCTTTTGGTCAGCGAGTAAACCAGCCGCCCTAGCCCACAGCCGCGGCTCTACTGCTCATCATCCTTGCTTATTTTTCTGTTGTGAGGCGCACCAGCGTGGTCTAACTCTATCCAATCCAGTGTCAGATCAAAGCGCCCATCGATGCCATCAGCCAGAATCAAACCCATACCCGCGATGTCAGCGGCAGCCAACGGAGGACGCTCCAAACGGCGTCCACGCCATGAGGCATAAAATGCGTCAATCGGTAACTCTACGACCTGCCATTCCCCAGCGGTCGTCGCAAAGTCATTTTGATATGACGCCCGATCATCATCTACATATAGCCTGAACCTGAAAGTACGACCATCACCCCGAACCTTAAGGCGAACAACTGAAAACCCTGACAGGTCCCAGTCCTGGCGATTACTCCGCAGGGACGCGAAGCCACCGCCGTTAGTGTTCAGTCGGCCGCTAAACTGGAGCTGCTCATTTTTGCTGACAAAGCTGCTGTTTGAACGCCCGCCCATAACGGTGTCGTTAACCACCTGCCAGCCCATATCGGTCTGAATCGAATCTTTGCCCATTACCCGCAAGGGTTCGGCGGCAGCCGATGAACTTAATGTCACCATGAGTACCATCATTTTTTGTAATAACGTCATCGAGCAAAAAACCTGAATTACTGTGAAGCTGGGAAAAATCAAAACACAAGCACATCCTTAAGTCACGCAAGGAGTGGCTCAGTACTGACGATGAGGCGTTATGGGCCTGCGGTGCTAACTGATTCCGATCAAGCCCCCGGGTCTGATGCGATCAAATAGCTTAACTCGAATCCACAACATAGCGCATTCGATAGGGTTGAGGTTAATGGTCCGGAAGTCGCCCTGTCTGCGCCAGTTAGAACCTCTGTGTTGAACATACATCGCTGGTTCTCATTCGGAGGCTAACTCATGTCACTTGAATGGTGATGATTGAATGCAGCAATCGCGTGCCATACACTCTGGTAGTTTATTCACTCCGGGACCACCCCCATGCGTGTGATTGATGTTGATGCCCACCTTCACGAGCCGGTTGACTGGCTTGAACAGGTCGACCCCCAACTCGCCGGCATCCTTGGCGAGCCGCTACGTTTTATTGATATAGCCGACGGCATTTTTGGCATTTCCAATTCCGGGGTCGCACGCCTGCCTGAACAGCAGCAGCCTGCCAGCCGCAGGGAAACCCTGCTACCGGGTTTCGCACATCATCTTGAAATGACCGATGAACGCCAATCCGATCATCAGGCAGACACGCCTGGTAACGCCACCTGTGATGCCGGGGCGCGCCTGGAAATGTGCGACGCAGAGGGTATTGATGTGCAGTTCCTGAACCCTTCGTTCCTTGCCAGTTCGTTTGTTCAGGCAGCTCGCGCTAAACGACACGACCTTGCGCCACGCATTAAACACTGCTGGAATCAGTGGGCGATGCAGGTCGTTCAGGGCCACGTGGACCGACTCATACCCGTCACGCAAATCGACCTGAATGACGTACCTGCTGCAGTCAATGAGATGACCCGCATGCGCAAGCTGGGCAGCCGGGCGTTTGCGATAGGAGAATCGCCCGTGGGTGTCCGTTCTGCGACCGGCAGCAACCTGTTAGCGCGCTCGATTACCCATCCCGATTTTGAACCGCTGTGGTCAGCGGCTGAAGATCTGGGCATGGCCGCGATTGCTCACGTTGGATTTGGCCGCGAGCGGATACAGTTCGGCTGGGCAAACAATGGTGGCAGCGATCTCAGCACCTACAGTTTGTTGTCATTGGCGATCGCGCCTCAACTGTCACCACAGCTATTACTCGGTGCATTGGTATTCGATGGCGTCCTTGAGCGCCACCCGAAGTTAACGGTCATCATCGAAGAACTCGGCATCTCATGGCTGCCACATCTATTGACTGTGCTCGATAGTGCCGTCGGCCGCAGTCAAAATGACCAACTTTCTGATGGACAGGTTCGACCGGATTACGCCGGAGCCGCCTATCGTTTGCCGCTCGCACCGTCGGAATATCTTAGACGCCAGGTCAGTGTGACGCCCCTGGTGGCCACCGAACCATTGCGCCCGACACTGGACCTTGCGCCTGAGATGCTTTGTTTTTCAAGCGACTACCCGCATGTCGAAGGTAGCGGTCAGGCCGTTGCAATCTGCGACAGGCAGCTGGGTGATCTTGACCCGGCGGGCCGCGCTGCTTTCTATCAAGGCGTGGGGGAGCTGATTGGCCTGTAACTGCGCTTGCGCTGTAAAAAACAGATAACCCTATAAGCTCAAGCTAACGAGTTCCCCTTAAAGAACTCACACCCAAAGAGGTTAAAAAAGGTTTATGTCACCATCGCTGGTTGAATTCAGTACACTGTCCGCGAAATTTTTTTGGATATCGTTCCATGTTAGGTCCCACTTCACACTCGTACTTTTCGCAACGACTTCGCCTGCACTACGTCGACTGGGGTAATCCCGATGCACCGCCCATGCTGCTGATTCACGGCGGAAGAGATCACTGTCGGAACTGGGACTGGGTTGCTGAACAGTTTAGACACGACTACCACATCGTTGCCCCTGACCTGCGAGGCCATGGCGACAGTCAATGGATGATGGGCGGCGCCTATAACCAGCTCGACTATGTCTACGACATCGCGCAACTGCTCAATCAAAAACAGATGACGCCACTGACGATCATTGGCCACTCTCTCGGCGGTTCAATATCGTTGCTCTACACTGCCCTGCATCCGCAGAACGTTAACAAGCTGGTGGCTATCGAGGGGATGGGTCCACCACCGGCAATGATGCAGGGGCATTTAGATAAGCCAATGAAAGATCGCATACATCATTGGATGGATGATTTGCGCGCCCAGTCAGCACGGTTGAGCCGGCGTTACGCCACATTGGAAGACGCCTGCGAGCGGATGCAGTCGGAAAACCCGCATCTATCGGCAGAACAGGCGCAGCATCTCACCATCCACGGCGCCAATCAAAATGAAGACGGTACTTTCAGTTGGAAGTTCGACAACTACGTTCGCTCATTTCCACCAACAGGGGTGCCATTCGAAGAGACTGCTGCGATGTATCGCGATATCACCTGCCCAACCATGCTGGTAAGAGGTTTGGAATCCTGGGCTGCCGACCCAATCGAGGATGGCAGAGTGAACAATTTTACCTGCCCGCTGACGGTTGAGCCTTTTGAGAAGGCAGGTCACTGGGTTCATCACGATCAACTGGATGGGTTTGTCGATAAGGTGAAACAGTTTCTGGATTGAGCCAGGCTATACCGCAGAGCAGCGAAATTTACAGCAGGACGAGTTGATTGCCGGTCACGGCCCGAACCAGCGACCGACACTGCCGTCGACCGCACAACCATGGCATACTTCTGCAAAACTGGAGGAAAGACAATGGCCAAACTAGACCCCCCTGTGGACAGCGAACGGGGCTGGCAAAGCATGAACAAGTTCATCGCAGAACAAACCAACCCCAAACACAAGGCGTTGCTGGAGATGGTCCAGGAACACATGCGCACCGAGGTCCGAGGTGAGCACGCGGGCCTCATGGCAACGCTGGTGGACGAACCCCAATACCATATGTGGGGCGGCCCGGCGGATACCGGCCCCAAGGGGCGCCAGGCAGTTTCAGATTTCTATCAGGTGATGTTCGATAACAACGGTCACGGATTCGAGTTCGAGATACGCAAGGTGATCGTAGACGACAATGGTGTGGTCACCGAGGGTGTGCTGCGAACCAAAGTTCCTGGCAGCGGAGTACTGGCTGCGGGGGTCGATGAAGTTGAGGGCGAGCCCGTCGACACCGACGGAACTTATGTCAACGAAGGCCAGTTGCTCACAGTGTGGCCTGCGGGCGCCGGCGGTAAGTTGGTTGGTGAAGACATCTACTTCGGCACCGCGGGCATGGGCAAGCTGGTTCGCTGGAACTAACGGCTTAGCTGACCAACCGCTCCCCGCCATCGGCTCTATTCGAATCTGGCTGGGGCCGTTAGTTTGTCAAAAACCAACCGATTTGCGTTGAGAACTGACGCTAAAGCCTATTTTCCAGGGGATCATATACTTGGCACATAAAACAGAAAGGTGGTTTATGCTTCCTGTACTCCGCGATTCAGGTGAAACCGAAATGAAAACCTTGAGTTCGATCAACTATCCAATATTTGCGATTGCCTTTCGCTTGTTATCTCTTCTGCTCTTTCTTTTTGCAGGTAACCTCGCGAACGCCGATGCGCCTTTGATCAACCCCTCGGACGATGCGAACCACTTCGCACCTGATGAATCATTCATTCTGTTCTGGAGTCCCCATCAAAAAGTATCGGGATTTCGCAATATGGATCTGTTGACCCCAAACCGCACAATAACCGCAGGCGATTCGGTTCTGCCGCTACCAGCGTCATTACGCGAGCTGGGTAACACGCGGCTGCGTCACGAAGAGACAGTAATGACGGTTGATGAGTACTTCGTGAAACAAAATGTGGCGGGTCTGCTTGTGATCAAAGATGGCAAAATGGTCTACGAGCGCTACGGGCTTGGTAACTCGAAGGATAGCCGCTGGGTATCTTTTTCTGTCGCGAAGTCGGTCGTGTCGATGCTGGTTGGTGCTGCGATTCAGGATGGATATATCAAAAGCCTCGATGAAAAAGTCACGGACTACCTGCCTCGACTAAAAGGTTCATCCTACGATCAGGCGACCTTGCGTAATATCATGCAAATGGCTTCAGGGGTCGCATGGAACGAGGACTATGCGGATCGCAATTCTGATGTCGCGACCGCATCGTATCAAACACTTGCTTTGTATGAACACTTGAGAGGTAAAGCACTTACCGCGGAGCCCGGCAAGGTATTTAACTACAGCACCGCAGAAACGAATCTCGTCGGCACGTTATTGCGCGCTGCAATTGGCAATAATTTGTCTACGTATTTATCAGAGAAGATATGGCAGCCGTTCGGGATGGAAGCAGACGCACACTGGCAACTCACCGAGCCAGGTGGTGGCGAGTTT
>JABJED010000222.1 GCA_018665025.1 Gammaproteobacteria bacterium | reverse complement strand
AGTACATTTTTGACAAAATTGCACAGGTCGGTGCTATTCACACATCTGAAATACGCTTTAACTCACCTTAAATGGCGAAGGTATTGTGTTTAATATGTAATTTATTGAATTATTGGCATGGTTCAAAACCCCAGAAAGTTAGAGTAACACTTTCGGTGCCAATCCTAACAGGGTGAGTGGATCATCAACGTCGTGAAGTCCAGCCAATTGAGCGGGACTATATCCTTTTCGCTTCCCCCGTTTGAAAGGATAGTGATTGTGTGAAAAGTGAAACAAGTCGAGACATCCTTGATCGGTATGTTGACGCTTATCAAGACGGGGACGCAGTAAACTATTGACACACTCCACCAACATGCTTCCACGCCAAGATCGCCCTAAGAGTTGCTGCACGGCATCCCAGACCTGCCAAATCTGTTTGTCTCCCAGCCACTGGATGGCGGTGTCCAACTGTTTTTCCCACAAATACCGCCACTCAATCCGTTGACAAAGAGACTGAGGATGGCGTTTTTGATGAGCTTCAATTTGCCACAAGGCACAGAGAGCTTGCACTGCTTGGTGACCGTATTGGGTAGAGAGTCGTGACAAGGCGGGTCTCAAGACCGATTGGTAAGTGAATAATTTGTCTGCCCAGTGCAACAGATTACTCGCCAGTTTTCGATAAATGCGCCCCGACCAACTTAACAATTGTCGCCCTACATCCTGTAGTTGCGCTATACTTACCGTGCTGTTTGGGAGTTGTCCGGTTTGCTCGTCAATCAGGGCAAAACAAGTGTCTACCTGCTGTGCGAGTTGAGTAAAGGTATCTAATCGTTCCATTTTCTCCTCAGCTTCCTGATTCAACTTATCCCATTGATCGAGATGGTTTTGCAATCGTTTTTCGGTAGAGGCGGCTTCAAATAGCTCGCTCCGTTGCTCAAGGGCTTCCAAAGCAGCATAGGCTTGTCTTTCCAAGCGAGTCTGCTGCCCCCAAATCGGACGTAATAAGTGATCCCAATCTAATTGATGCACTTTTAATCCCGCCTCCTTCACACCAGCGGCCAACCCAGTACCTGCATCACTGGCAAACTGAGGGCTGTCGGGAAGGCGTCGCAAAATCGTCGCCCATGTCTCGCCGTCACAACTGGCTTGACGACTCAGCGCATAGATATACAGTGACTCATTGCCGATCACCATCAAGTTAGGTTGCCCATTGGCATACAGTTCATCTCCCGACAAACTCTCTCCTATATCGGGATGCTCGTGCTGATTCCATGAGCTAGCTACCTTTTCTAGCTCAGCGATACGACCATTTACCCAGCCTAACGATACCGATGTATCCAACATTTCCTCAACACAATCGACCACATTCCGCTGACTCACACCCGCCAAGGTTAGTTGACCCACCGCACGCACCACTCGATTGCGATCTACCTTGATCGGGCCCTCTTTACCCTGTGGACCATGTCCTTCGGGTTTCAGCAACTTGACCAACACCTCGTAGCCTCTGTTCGCAATCGCATAAATACTCTTGCGCGACAGATGATACTGATTGGCTAAGTGGGTTACTTCTCCATGACAACGCTTGGGAGACAAAATCGTCAAAGCAATTTGCGTTCGCTCATAAGCTGATATATCATCTCTTCTCATACCCATATTCGGTACTCCTATGTGACCACTAGCATGGCTTCATAGGATACCTATGGATGTTTATTTGTCAATCTAACTTGAACCATGCCCAAGATTTATTAAAGAAATCGACTAGGGCAATCGCATATGAAATCTCAACTATTTTGAATTGACCTAATATGACCTTCAGTAACCTAATTCTTAGAAACTCCTCTGTCAAAGATTTCGATTTGTTTCGATTAATTCAAGAAAATGGTTATCAATATGTATATCTATCAGGTCAGTAAGGTTTAATGTAGCTCAATTTTCATTGATTTTTGATTAAGAAAGCACATGCGATTGCCCTACGATCAACAACCATCCTGATAATACGTTGTTTCTTGTCAAATGGAACTTGCTCTAATAAGTTGACTTGCTGAATTTGTTCTGAAAACCTCAGAATAAATTGCTT
>JABJED010000005.1 GCA_018665025.1 Gammaproteobacteria bacterium | reverse complement strand
TAAATAGCGACTTACATAAACGTAGACCTAAATGATTAACGCAAGTCTTCTGAAGAACCTCATACGGGAACCGAACTGGGCGGATAGCGCCGGTAAGGCATGTCTGTCTGTGGACTTGTCAGAAGCTAATTATTCGAGCGAAGAGGTGCAAGCCATAAGCCAATGGCTACGGCGTCAGCCAGTGCCGGTCATCGGTTTGTTAAATAACGATAAGCGGATGTTAGATGCAGTTGATCTTATTGCTGAGACGGATTCGGAAGTTGAACGTCTTGCATCGTTCATTGACCAGCATCCACAGGCATCAGCAGTGTTGGTACAGGTCACCCGGGTAACAATGAGTCTGCCCGTGATTGCAGCGCTTACTGTTGAGTCACTTGGCTATGCAACGCTTCAGGGTGGTGAGGAATTCTCGCGCTGGCTTTCAGGGCAGAACAAGACGAAAGTTGGCGATTCGGATATCTCGGCACCAGTACTCATGGAACGAACAGGCTCAGAACTCCGCATCCTGCTGAATAGTCCCAGCAATAGAAATGCTTTGTCTGTTTCGATGCGTGATGGTTTGAGTGAGGCTTTTAGCCTGGTGGCGATGGATGATTCGATTGAACGTGTTGTTGTTTCAGGTGCTGGGCCCTGCTTCAGTGCCGGCGGTGACCTGACGGAATTCGGCGTATCCAAAGATGTGGCCGAAGCGCACAGGATCAGGCAGCTAAAAATGCCAGCTCAGTATCTGGCGGAACATGCCGGGCGCTATAGTTTCAATTTACACGGCGCCTGTATCGGTGCGGGCATTGAGCTACCTGCATTTTCCGGTCACATTTCAGCAAGCCGTGACGCTTTCTTTAGATTGCCCGAAGTGGCGATGGGGCTGATACCAGGTGCCGGTGGTTGCGTTAGCATTCCACGCCGGATTGGCCGCCATCGCACGAATTATCTTGCGGTCACAGGGATGGAGCTGTCGGCCGAAAAGGCACTTTCATGGGGGCTTATTGATGAACTGGCTGACTAATCCCCCAGGTTAAAAAACGCGCGGCTTCTTGCAAGCACAGTGAAAAACTCTTCTAGTCTCTGGAATAAATCAATTCGCCATCTCGAATGGTCATCAGCACATGGGCGCTTGATAAATCATTGCGCAACACGTGCCAGGGTGCATCTAAAAGACAGCAATCGGCGGGTGCGCCGGGTTTGATACTGCGGATCGATGAAGGCGCGGATAATTCACCAAGGAACCCATTCAGGGCAGACTCCGGTGTGATGCATTCGGCTTCGTTAAGTAGATGACCACTCGAAGTGGTGCGTTTTGTTGCAGCATCCATGGCTGCCCAGGGGTCTGGTTGTCCAAAAGGCAGGTCAGTGCCAAAGGCTGTAGGCACACCGGCTAGCATTAATGAGTTTGTCCGATACAGGAAAGCATGGTCGGTCATGGGAATGTCCTTAAGGTAAGCGTCGCCTCTCTCATGAACAAAGTTAGGTTGGGTGACCACGTTTAATCCAAGCACATAGAGTTGTTCAATCAGTGCTGGTGGTATCACGGATGCATGTTCGATCCGATCTCCGGCCAGGGTGCTGGCGGATCGAAAGGCAGACAGTGTGTAAACTAATTCCACTTCCGTAACACAATGCACGGCCACGTTGCGCTGCTTTTCGTGACTCTCTGTGATTGTCGATACGAAATCATCAAAGTCCGGTAGCGAGGAGTCATGCAGATGAACTTTAGTTTCGCCGACGGATAGACGAGGTGTTTGTCTGCAGTCGATTAATGCTGGTCTGCCCGACATTCGTACCTTTTGCAGAAGATCCTGGCTGACCTGAAGTTCACTAAACCACTGCCAGGTTTCGGCGTTGTTTGACGGTGTCATGTCGTTGATGCCAGTAACACCAAAGGCCGCTAATTGCTGACTTGCCAGTTTCACTGGCGGTATATCAGATCGCGTCAAGTTGCCTAGCAATTCATCAACATCGTACAGGCGCCCATCTTCACTGGTGAGTCGGTCTCGCTCGTGAGGTGCCAGGCTAAGAGCGGCATTGGCAATCATTTCCATGCCCGGGCTATTGACTATCCATAATCGCCCGGATCGATGCTGAACTCTGATCGGGCGGTCCGGCGCCCAGGCATCCAGCCATTGGCGATCCAGATGTCCAGTTACGCTTTCGTGGTAGCCGGTGCCCCGCAACCAATGATGGCCTGGTTGCCCCCGCAAGGCAGACTTCAAATCTGCTTCTGAGACGACACCGGGTGGGCCGCAATTGATTGAGACCAGAGAAGCGGCATAGGCGATCAGATGAGTATGGTGATCGTGCAGACCGGGTATCAGCAGATTGCCTTTAGCATCGATGATCGTTGAACCATCTTCCAGGATAGGGTGGCCAGTAGTTTCGATGAACTGGCTACCCGCAATGGTGGCATTGGTCAGGCGAGTCTTACCGTCTGAATCGAGCAGCTCGGCATTGAGGATATGTACGGTCTGATCATTCGTCTTCAATCTGTAGCCATTCCCTGACAAGGTCTGTCATCAGTTTACCGGTTTCGTGTATCCAAGCGGTATCTTGCCGCATTCGGATCAGAAAAAGCCCCATCAACAGTGGTGAGTCATCGGGTTGATCTGAATGTGGCATCTTGAAAAACAGAGTTCGCTGATCTTGAAGAAACTCTGGTGACGATAAGTTAATCTCTCTAGATTTGACAATAGTGTTAACAGGTAATCCACGGCATTGGCTGATCGTGGGTTGATCTGTCGAACCTGCTTATGAGATTGTTCAAAAAATTTACCCAGGCAAAGGAAATACAGTGAGCGACTATCTATTCTCTGGACTTAAAGTCCTTGACTGTGCAACGGTCATTGCCGCACCTGCAGCTGCAATGATGCTGGCGGACTACGGTGCGGATGTCATTAAAATCGAACAGCCCGGTGAAGGAGATATGTTGCGGATGTTGGGTGATATTCCAACAACCCCCTATGCTGACAGCGATTGGTTCTGGCAACTCGATGGTCGCAACAAACGGGGTGTGGCACTGGATCTGAAACAAACTGCAGGGATGGAAATCCTCCGTAAACTGGTCGCTGGTTGTGACGTCTTTATCACCAATCAGCCGTACTCAGTCCGAGAATCACTCGGCATTACCTATGAGGATTTGAAACCGTTAAATCCCGGGATGATCTACGCGTCTCTCACCGCCTATGGAGAAAAGGGTCCCGAGCGCCAACGCAAGGGGTTCGACCAGTTGGCCTACTGGGCGCGAAGTGGACTGATGGAGCTTATGAGAGAGCCTGGAACGATGCCAACTCAGGGTCTTCCCGGTATGGGTGATCACCCTACGGGTGTCGCCTTATATGCCGGAATTGTGACGGCCTTATTGAATCGAGAGCGCAGCGGCGAGGGTAGTATGGTAGAAACTTCACTTCTTGCTAATGGCCTTTGGTCTGCCGCCGGTATCGCGCAGGGTGTCATGGCCGATGGTGACATGCCCTTGTATCGATCGTTGAATGAAAGCCCGCCCGCCATGATGCGTCCCTATGAAACCCTTGACGGGCGGTGGCTACAGTTCAACATGATCCGCAACGAAGATTTGCAAAGTCTACTTTTTGTCGCGATGGGCGCGCCTGAAATTTTAGCTGACGCCAGGTTCAGCAGTCAGGAATTGATGTTCGAAAATCGCGAACTATTGGGGCGCGAATTGCAAAAAATCATCAAACAAAATGTAGCAAAACACTGGCTTAAAATCTTTGATTCTTATGAGCTACCTGTCAATCTCGTTGCTCTGGTAGAAGAAAGTAAGAACGATCCACAGGTACTTCAGAACCAGATGGTCGTTGCGCCAGAAGACGACAGGATCAAGACACCGCTCATCATTGAACACCCGATTCAAATATCCAATGTGCCGAAGGTGGGACCCATCTGCGCACCGGCTTTGGGTGAACATACGGGTGAGGTTTTGGCTGACCTCGGGTATTCGGTAGCGGAGGTAACCAGGCTTCGAGAATCCGGGGTTATTTAGGCCCAGAGACAAGCCAAAGAGCGTGGCAGTGACGCTGGCTGATACCTGGCAAGCACCGCAGCCACCGTCTCAGCAAGTTGTTTCAGGCACTCTCGGCATAATCGCTTTACGGAAAAGCGATTAGCAGTAATGTTTAATACGCGGATGAAAATTCCATTCACTGATGAGTTTGTGCGAAACTCGCAGTTCATGAAGTAGGAAATGAATATGAAACTTAAGGGAAAAATTGCTGCAATAACTGGTGGTTCGGCCGGCATCGGGCTGGCTATTGCGACAGCCTTTCTTCGAGAGGGTGCCAGTGTCGTGATTATGGCCAGAAACCCTGCTAAAGGGGCTGCGGCTGTTGAGCAACTTGGCGGTGGCGAGCGCTCGGTGTTTATCCAGGGTGATGCCACGGTGCAAGCAGATATCGAAGGCTTTGTTGATGGCACCATTGAGCGTTATGGGCGTATTGATATATTGGTGAACAACGCGGGTGGCGCAGGAGACTTACTGCCTCTTGTCGATTTGACAGATGAATCTTTCGATTACACGATGAAGCTGTGTGTGTATTCAACATTTTGGGCGACCCGTCGCGCCTTGCATTCCATGCTTGAGCAAAAATTTGGCCGCATTATCAACATCTCGTCGGTTGAAGGTAAAATTGGTAAGCCGGTTTTTGCTTCCTACACCGCTGCCAAACATGCCGTTAACGGTTTGACGAAATCCACGGCTCAGGAAGTAGGTGCGGACGGAGTGACCGTGAACGCCATTTGTCCTGGGCTAATTATTACCGACATAGTCAAGGCTGACGGCCCTGCCACAGCAAAAGCGATGGGCCTGACGTTCGACCAGATGGTTGATTTATTTTCCCGGGAATCAGCCATCAAGCGTCCCAACAAAGTCGAGCAAGTTGCTGAAACTGCAGTGTTATTGGCATCAGACGTAGGTGAAGGTATCACCGGCGCCACATGGAGTGTTGATGGCGGCACGGCGCCGTACTAGCCTCTATCAGCTTCGCATGACGGTTTAATTGAAGTTAGCGCCTTAGACGAAACGCGTCCAGTTCGTCTAAGGTGGACAGCTTTCACAATAGACTGCAAGTCAACAGGTTTTAGCAGAGCCTGGCTCTGATCGGTTCCGGGCATGCCGGTGGAATAACTTAACAATCAAAATTCAGCATCAGAACGGAGAAACTCAATGGATCTAAGCAACGCAGACATGCTTCGAATGTTTGAACAAATGACCCGCATCCGTGAATTTGATGAGCGGGCCGGGTTGTTAATGGAGCAAGCAAGAGTCCATGGCTCGGTTCACCTCTACTGCGGCGAAGAGGCAATAGCCGTAGGCGTTTGTGAAGCGCTCAATGACGACGATTACATTACCTCTACCCACCGTGGTCATGGGCACCTTATTGCCAAGGGCGGTGACGTGGAGCGCATGTATGCTGAGCTGTTTGCCAAGGCCACGGGGTACAACGGCGGCAAGGGTGGTTCCATGCATATGGCGGCTCTAGACCTGGGCATCATTGGTGCCAATGGGATAGTTGCCGCGGGGCTACCCATAGGGTTAGGCGTAGCATTCGCTAGCCAGTACCAAGGTAATGATCGCGTCACGGTCTGTTTTTTCGGCGACGGCGCCACTAATGAGGGGGCTTTTCATGAAGCCATGAATATGGCCGCCATACTCAAAGCGCCCATGGTATTTGTCTGCGAAAACAATGGTTATGGCGAGTGGTCCAGCGCTGCATCGACAACGTCGGTAACCGATATTGTCGATCGTGCAGCGTCCTACGGCATAGCAGGTGCCATGGTGGATGGTATGGACATCGCCGCGGTACACGAAGCCTCAATAGAGGCCATTGCGCGAGCCCGCAGCGGTGCCGGGCCTACGTTGTTGGAGTGTAAAACCTACCGTTACTACGATCATGTTGGCCGCGACTTTGGAATGCTCCAACGGGACCCGGATGAAATCGCTCGGTGGCGTGCACGCGATCCCATAAAGCAGTGGCGCAAGGTGCTCATTGCCCAGGGGGTGTTCGATGCCAACACAGCCGACACTATTACTGCGCGTATTGCTGCCGACATGGATCGTGCAATTGCCAATGCGGAGCAGGCGCCGGATCCGCATCCCGATGCCTTATATGAAGATGTCTATTCGGAGTCCACCGTATGACTAACAAAACAATGACTGCAGCCATTAACGAGGCTATTGATCAGGAAATGAGCCGAGACGATAGAGTCTTTGTGGCTGGCGAAGACGTGCGCGTCGGTGGGCCCTTTGGAACCGAAGCGGGTCTGCATGCTAAATACGGAGACAAGCGGATTCTTAACACCGCCATTTCTGAATTAGCACTTACGGGTATCGGCGTAGGTGCGGCGGCTGTTGGGCTTCGACCTATTATTGAAATCATGATCATGGATTTTGTGGCGGTTGGGATGGATCAAATTGTTAACCAGATGGCCAAGATGAAGTACATGTTGGGTGGTCAAGCAACGCTACCTATTGTGGTTACCACTCACGCTGGAATCGATAGCAGTAGTGCGGCTCAGCATTCGGGCAGCCTGGAAGCCTGGTTCTGTCACGTTCCCGGTTTGAAAGTGGTCATGCCCTCCAATGCTTACGACGCTAAAGGTCTTTTAACTGCGTCTATTCGAGACGACAACCCGGTAATTTTCATTAGCAACAAACGCTGCATGGCGTCCATTACGGAAGTGCCTGACGAACCTTATGTGTTGCCTTTGGGGGTTGCGGAAGTCAAGCGTAGCGGGACTGATGTGACGGTGGTGGCGCTCGGACGCTTGGTAGTAGATGCGCTAACAGCCGCAGAGGAATTGGCAAAAGAGGGAATTAGCCTGGAAGTGGTAGACCCGCGGACGCTATCGCCGATGGACATGACCACGATATTAACATCAGTGCAAAAAACCAGCCGGGCGGTAGTAGCTCACGAAGCCGTGCGGAACTGTGGTATCGGCGCTGAGATAGCGGCCACTATCGCGGATGAAGCCTTTGATTTTTTAGATGCACCTGTAAAACGGGTGGGTGCTCCTTTTACGCCGGTACCCTTTGCTCCGGCGTTAGAAAAAGAATACTTGCCCGGTGCGAAGGAGATTGTCGACGCGGTGCGCTCGCTCTACGCGTAACGCTGAAGATGCCAATCAGAACGTCTTACCGTCATTGAGAAAAATACCTATTTGTATGGCGTCGACATAGCTGATCGGTGGTGCCGCCATTTTGTTACCCGGATAGTAGCCCTGTGGATTCGTAAGAAAGGCTGCAATCGTAAAGTAGTCCCAGACCACGCGAGTTTTATCATCGGCCAACGCCGCCGAATACGAATAGCCCGGCAGGCTGCCAGATCGACGACCTGCGAGCCCATCCAAAACTGGGCCAATCTCGCTAGAAGTGCTTTCTCCGCGGGTATGGCAGGTTCCGCAATTCTGCACAAACAGGGACTCCGCGTGTACTGGGTCGTAGTCGACACTTTCCGCAGCGACGGTTTCATCAGTCTGCATAACGCCGTGCTGTTTCAGGGTAGCCTCCAGATCGGCGCCCACGGGCATCTTGAATGGCTCCGACACACGGGCCAACTCTTCTCCGACTGGTTGACCCGGCCGGATGCGGAGAATTTTGCCGTTAGAAGAGTCCGTTATGGCATACAAAAAACCATCAGGACCGGTTTCCACCGAGCGGATACGTTCATTGAAGTCCGCCAGTAATCGT
>JABJED010000221.1 GCA_018665025.1 Gammaproteobacteria bacterium | reverse complement strand
GCACTTTTCGCAGTCCGGATAATGCTCCTTCGTGTCAGCATTGGCCACCAGAGGTTCGCCGCCAGGATAATCAGTGTTGACCCATAGGCAGCCCATATATAAACCCCATGTCCATCCATATTAAAAAAAGCAGATAGACTTTCGAAGCTCATCGGGTCGCCAGCCATTGTTTGACCCAATCGGTATTTTTCTCCGTTAACAGAATCTCGTTTCTTATTCTCATGATCCATATTGCAAAGAAGAACAGGTAATAGGCGACCACCATGACTAACAGTGGCAGCCACATTTCCACCGGCATAGTCGGCTTTTCTGTCAACGAAAAGCTGGCTGGTTGGTGCAGGGTGTACCACCATTCCACAGAAAACTTGATCACTGGAAGATTAACCACCCCGACAAGCGCCAAAATTGCGCAGGCTCTACCCGCTCCTGCGTGTCGCTCCATCGCTGAACGAAGCGCGATAACACCTATATATAAAAAGAACAACACCAACGTGGAGGTCAGTCTTGCGTCCCACACCCACCAGGTACCCCAGGTTGGTTTGCCCCAGATAGCACCCGTCAACAAAGCGATAAAGGTGATAGACGCTCCGAGCGGAGCGATACACTTCACTGCCACATCAGCCAGTTTGATTCTCCATATCAGGAATACCGCTGCTGCTCCGGCCATCATTACATAGCCCGATTGTGCCAGAATTGCCGCCGGTACATGAATGTACATAATGCGGACACTGTTCCCCTGCTGGTAATCCGGTGGGACAAAAAGCAACGCCCACGCGGCCCCTCCGGTCAACATAAGCACCGACAGCCACAATAGCGGGACCTGCCAACGTCCCGACATCTCGAAAAATATCTTTGGCGAACCAAGCCTGTGAAACCACTTAAACATGGGAAATCATTTCCGGACCATGAACCAATAATAATAGGAAGATTCTTGCAGCCGCGATTCTACCAGATAGCTACTGATCGGTTGCAACGTTTACTGCGGCTGCAGTCGCAATCGGCGCCAGGCACACAGCGCCAAACAGTATCGCCAGTAGCCAGTAGATATATCCGATGGTCTCGCTGCCAGCTTCGGCAGCCTGAACCATTGCCGTCGCCAACACGAGAACTGGCACATAAAGTGGCATCACCAGAATCGTCACCAGCAGACCACCACGGGGAAGGCCGACAGTCAGCGCCGCACCAATTCCTCCCAGCAAACTAAGGGTCGGAGACACCAGTAAAAGTGACAACGTCAGCGCCCAGATTCCCGCTTCGTCCAGGAATAACAGCAAGGCAGCGAGCGGCATGAGCAAAACTAGTGGTAAACCCGATAATAACCAGTGCGAGGCAACCTTCGCCAGCACGAAAATGAAGGTTGATTGTTCGGATAACACGACCTGCTCAAGGGAACCATCCTCAAAGTCAGAACGAAACATCGAATCCATCGACATCAACGTCGCCAGTAAAGCCGCCACCCACACAATACCTGGCGCAATTTCCTTTAACTGCCCGGGTTCCGGGCCAATACCTAGCGGGAATAGACTGATGACAACGACAAAAAAAATCAGCGGATTCAACACCTCCGACGGATGTCGGAAGTGAACCAGCAGATCCCGTTGAACGGATGCGATAAACAAATTCATTGCAGTGCCAGCGTATTAATAGGGCGATCTATTGTGATTGGCTGGTGAGTTGAAATAACGATACCGCCGTTAACGTCCAGGTGCTCCTGCAAAATAGCCATCAGAAAAGACAGGCCATCGGCATCAATAGCACTAAAAGGCTCGTCCATTACCCAGCAGGGGTTATCCATAATAAGAAACTGTCCCAGGGCGACACGCTTGCGCTGTCCCTCGGACAAGTGCGCGCACAACGAGTCCTCAAAGCCCGTTAAACCGAGCTTGTAGACAGCCTCATCGATTCGATCCTGGCTGACCGGCGCTTCACGCAGGACCCCGAACCATCGCAGGTTCTCGATCACGGTGAGAGATTGTTTGATACCAAGCCGGTGACCCAGGTAGAGCGGCGCTTCATCCAATGACCAATTGATGTCGCCCTGGCAGTCCGTATACAGCCCCAGTAGAGCCCTGAGCAACGTGCTTTTACCGCTCCCATTCCCACCAACAACCTGGAGCAGTTCACCCGGAGCCAGAGAGAACGACAGGTCTTCAAATAACTGTCTTCCGTCTCTCTCACATCTTGCGTTTCGAACCTGCAACATCTGAATGACCATCAAAATTGCAATTATAGCAGGGCTCTTTATGCAGTGGCGCCTTATTAAGCGGCACCATAGTGTAGACTCCGTTTCTCACGCCCGGGTGCTTACCTCGAACCAGGGCAGAGAACAACCAGGCAATAAGAACTGACTATGATTTTTAAGAACGCCCATATCTATCGATTGACCCAATCCCCGGACATCACCGGCGAACAACTGAACGATTTCCTCGGAGAAAGCGCCTTTACCCCGTGCAGTGGCATCCGTCCCTCCTCTTTTGGCTGGGTTCCACCGATCGCGCAAGGAGACTTTGTCCATGAAGTCTCGGGGTGCTTTCTGCTTTGCGCAAAGCGCGAGGACAAGGTCGTGCCCACCAGCGCTCTTGCAGACATTCTGAACGAAAAGATAGAAAGACTGGAGTCGATGGAGTCCCGGCCGATTCGGGCCAAGGAGAAACAGCGATTGAAGGAAGATGCGCTTGCTGAACTGCTGCCCCGCGCCCTGCCCAAATCGAAACAGATATTCGGCTACATCAGCACAACCGACGACCTGCTTGTCGTTGATACTGCATCTTCCCCGGAAGCAGAAATGTTCCTTAACTGTTTAAGGGCAACACTCGGGAGCCTTAAAGTCGTACCTCCCCAGGTAAAGTCCAAACCAACAGATTCTTTCACGCACTGGTTACGGTCCGGCAAACTACCGGACAATTTTTCACTGGGGGATCAGTGTGACCTTATCGACCTTGAAGACAGTAGCGCCGTAAGTTGTCGCCGTCAGGACCTGAACACCGGGGAAATTCGTTCCCATCTGGATGCCGGAAAAATCTGCTCGAAACTTTCTGTTATCTGGCACGGGGACCTGAAAGTTAGCATCGACAAGGATCTCGTGCTGCGACAGATCAAAGTGCTATCCAGTGACGATTCTGTAGAAGAAGACATTGACCCGATTGCTCAACTGGATGCAGCATTCGTTAATATGACCCTGGAGCTTTCGCGCTTCCTGCCAGAGTTGTTCTCTGCCCTTGGCGGCGAGACACGCGGCTAGCCAGCCAACGCCAGCGAATAACAGTCAAGAAAGTGTTTGGTTTCCGTCTGACTGAAACAACTGGCGTTTCGCAGGAAACGAGCCAGGTCCTTTTTGATACGCCATCTGCCCGGCCGAGCTTTTTCGAGATCGATCAGGTTCACCCTGCATTGCAGCTCCGGTTGTACCAGCAAATGTTCGTTTCCAAGCGCGCCATGGGTCCAGCCATGCCGGTGAAGTGATCCGATGACCCGGGCCGTATTCTCAATGATCAGGTTCCTGTTGGCAGCAGAGAGATCCAGCGCCTCATTAAGCGGAAAAGAACCCGCAATACCCGATATCACCAACTCGGTCATGTCGCCCAGTTCACGGTAAAAAATCACTCTGGGGACATCAATCCCGACCCTATGGCATTTTCGAAGCGCAATCAGCTCACGC
Source organism: Gammaproteobacteria bacterium (assembly GCA_018665025.1). GTDB lineage: Bacteria > Pseudomonadota > Gammaproteobacteria > Pseudomonadales > Azotimanducaceae > UBA9659. Next base: position 10,046 of record JABJED010000221.1, on the reverse strand, counting down.
CTCAGCATGGGCATGCGAAATCCAAGACGTGACAAAGGATGGCAATAATATCGATACTGGGTTTTGACGAAGACATGTTCATCGCCCACATTCCATGCCTGCCCCTGATCTCGGTAAATGACACTGAACCCCACGCCATCTTTCGTCTGGGAGGGCTTCATCAGGTGGGGTTGCCTGCTCAATGCTGCTTCCTCAGGAGATAGAGCCGCCAGGTTGAGAGGACCGGCCATAAATCATAGACGCGCTCTATATTGAAACCTGACTGAGTAAACTGCTTTTCTGTACGCCTGCCTATAGACGCGGACAACGCGAAATACCCCCGTGAGACTCTTGCGAATTCAGATAACAGTTTTTCCTGTTCTTGCGTGCCCTTAAGATGCTGATAGAAATCAATGCAGGCGGCGAAGTCGACTGACCTGTCCTCCAGATCGATATCGAATGCGGAGGTTAGCATCAGCTTTCCGGGGTAATTCGAAGACAGGCGGTTCGCGGATGCTACATCAAGCATTCCCTTGCTGACTTCTGCTGCCACCAGCGATGCAACACCCATGCCTCTGAACACCGGCCAGTATCTCCCGTCGCCGCAGGGTAAATCGAGTATCTTCCCGAAATCTCCCGCGTCTGCCAGCACCCTTCTTAGGAGCAGCCGCTTGCGCCAACTGACTAAATCAGCTGTCTTAAAGCCCCTGAGTTTGGGCATCTTTCTCTAATGGTTTGTACTTGAATTTTTGTCCGCCAATTGATGCTTCGTACATCAGGCCGCCCAGTGAGTGAAGGAATACCGCCATGCCTTTATTGTAGCCATATTCAACCTGGTTGGTTGATACCGAGCCTAGTCCTGCACTGGCTGAAGAACCTGCGGTACCGGCCTGCGCCTGGGCACCAAGCACAATGACAACTGCCGACGCAGAAGCATCAAATTCGAACCGATTGCTGATAAATTCATCGAATGCCCGCTTGTCCTGCAAAAAAATAATCTCGCTAAAGACCTGTCCGCCCAGCTGGAAGCCAATACTTAACTTGGCCAGGGAAACATGCCCCGATACCTTGCCATTTTCGTAAACCTGGCCGTTCCCGTAGGAGCCGCCAACAACAATACCGCCGCGACCAACTGTGGGAAATACCGCGTACCCATAGGCATTGTCGAAATAGGCTTTGAGGTCTGGTGACGACTCAAATACATCCAAAGTCCCGTCATATTTATCTGCAAAACTAAACGGATGAAAAGTTATCAGTAATAGGAGTAGTAGCTTTCTCATCATCATTCTCTTGTGTCGCGTTAAGTTGGACCATCCCCATATTAGACAACTCAAGATGAACTGACCTTGAATGAGAGTTCAGACAGGCCCACTATATGGGCAGTAATCTGATCACCTGGCAGGACCGGCCCAACGCCTGCAGGCGTACCTGTATAAATCATATCGCCAGGCTGCAATACGAAAAGCTCCGACAAACGGCTGATAATTTCCGGTACCTTCCAGATCATCTGGTTAACATCCCCCGCCTGCCTTGTTTCACCATTGATACGCAGAGTAATTACAGCTTCATTGAGCTGACCTACTTCAGAAAGTTTGTGCAGCGCAGCACATGGCGCGGCATGTAGAAACGTTTTCCCCGCCTCCCATGGTCGGCTCTTTTCTTTCGCCTCGGCCTGCAGGTCTCTGCGTGTCATATCGACACCAACGCCATATGCGTATACCAGGGACATTGCTTCATCTACTGATATATTTGTGCCTCCATGGTGCAGGGCAACGACTAACTCAACCTCATGATGTACATCACTTGAATGAGCTGGATACTTCATTTCTGCATCATCACTCAGCACTGCGTACGCTGGCTTCATAAAGAAAAAGGGCGCTTCGCGATCGGGGTCAAATCCCATTTCAATGGCGTGGTCCGCGTAGTTACGCCCCACACAATAAATGTTGTTTACCGGAAACCGCTCCGTGCTTCCGGCAACAGGAACAGAAATCACATCACGCGGTTCAAAAACATAACTCACAGTCTTCTCCATCGGACCTTTTGGCAGGCCGCGAGCTGAAGTTTAATCGGAAACCAGTAACGTACAAGTTCAGAAGGCAGACATCGCTCTATTTGCGAACCACACCATTGGCTAACCACAACAAAGGAGGAAGCATAACCAGCCAGGGCAGGCACAGCCACAGGATACTGTTCCAGCCAAACAGCGCGAGCAGCACACCCGCCCCTAAAGACCCAACAGCCTGCAAGCCGAAGACAAGAAAATCATTGAGCGCCTGCACCTTGAATCTTTCTGCGGCCCGATAGCTGGTTGTTAACAAGGTTGTCCCACCGACAAACAGAAAATTCCAACCTATACCCAGCAAAACCATGGCTCCCCAGTAATGTATTAACCCGGGATCGCCGTACGCAACAAAGACGACGCCCAGCATCAGCACGGCGCCAACGGTAATTATTCGATAGACCCCGAACCAGCTCACCAGAAACCCGCTAAACAGCGAAGGAACATACATCGCCAGAATATGACTCTGTATGACCCATGCTGTGTCTTCCAAACTATGGTGATCCATTTCGTGCATGCTGACAGGGGTCGCGGTCATGACCAGGCTCATGACACTCCAAGCGACAATGGCAGCCCCCATGGCCAATAGTAGATTTGGCTCTCGCAATATTCGGGCATAAGGTCTTGGATCACCAACGACTTCCGTTTCATCCACGGGTGCGTTTCTGTAGAAAACGAGTAAGACCACAAACGAACAGCTGATCAGAAAGCTCATCCCCAAAAACGAGCCGACATACTGCGGTAAGCCCGCCACTTGACTGAAACCACTGGCAACCGCTGGCCCAACAAACGCCGCGACAATGCCGGCTAACATCAACAGAGAAAGACACTTCGCAATCTGGTCTGCAGGCACGGATTCTGCGACCGCAAACCGGAACTGCTGAATAAAGGCAGAGTTGCTTCCAACGAGAAAAGCCGCAACACAAAACAAAGGGAAATTTTCTGAGTAGATAGCAACCGCAGCCACCAAACCAGACGTTGAGGAATAACCTGACGCGACCAGAAAACCGGCCTTGCGCCCATACCGGGCCATTAGCAGCGTCGCAGGCACCGTCGTACAGGCGGTCCCTAAAACCATCACCGCAAGCGGCAGGGTCGCCCAGGACAAATCTGGCGCAAGTCTTGCGCCTACTATTCCGCCCAGCAAAACCATCATGGGCGCTGCTGTTTGCCCAAAACATTGAGCTATGCCCAACACAATGAGTGTTCGATATCGACTCACCACGCCCAAAACTCCTGACTTCCCGTTACTCGTTTCGAGAATAACAGCATTGAACCTGTTCAGGCCCAACTAACGCAGCAATAATGAATACCACCACCCGCGGTGAAAGGCATTTAGTGACCTACCCTGCTGACACAGTTGCAGCGACTGTAAAACGAAATTGCTGTATAAAAGCGGCGGGATCGCCCATCACAGTAGCAGCAACACCAAACTTACGGACAGGCATTGTCATTGATTAAATCAGACTCACTCATACGCCCTATCGCACAGCTAGCCTGGCTGGCGATTTCAATCCTGGTATTTCTTGGCCTTTCCCGCGTGGGACTAGTGATATGGCAATGGGATCGCGTCATGAATAGCGGGGACCTTGTTCACTTGTTCGTTAGTGGCCTGCGCATGGATATTGTCCTGGTATGCCAGATCATGCTTTTGCCGATATTGGCGCTGATCCTGTTGCCGACACGCCTGCTATGCTCCAGGCTATTCACAGGCCTGATACTCCTCTGGTGTATCGTCTGGTCATCTATTGTCGTTTTTATGGAGCTGATCACGCCCGCCTATATGGGGTTTTTCGAGACCCGACCGGGCAGAATTTTCTTTGAGTATCTTGACCACCCTCAGGAAGTCAGCTCACTCATTTACGGCGCGTATCTACCAACAGCGATAATCGGTCTTGGTCTTACTGCCATCACAACTCTGCTGATCCTGAAAAAGCTCAGGTTTGGCGGCGACAGGTTTGAGTTCCCCGTGTCTTACCGATTTGTTGTCCTTATCCCGGTATTCCTCATGTTGTCGCTTGGCGCTCGATCGACGCTGGGACATCGTCCTGTGAATCCATCGACATTTGCAAAATCCAAAGACCAGTTGGTCAACGAACTATTCCTGAACAGCACCTACTCACTGTTATATTCCATCTATAGTCTGCGGCACGAAGACTCAGGAGACAGCGGACTGCCAGCAATGGAGCCGGAGGAAGTGATCCGATCCTTTCAGCGCATCAGCACCGTTCCAATGGTTGATTACCTCAACCAGCAATCAACCCATCATCAGTTCGGCGATAACTCAAAACCCAGCTCCCCCAAAAATATTGTCATCATCGTGGAAGAAAGTCTTGGCGCACGTTTCGTTGGCAGCCTGGGCGGACTTCCGCTGACCCCTAACCTGGACGCCTGGAGCAATAAAGGACTGTGGTTGACCAACCTCTATGCAACGGGAATTCGATCTGCACGGGGTCTCGAGGCTATCGTTAGCGGCTTCCCACCTTCCAGCTCACGCAGCGTGCTGAAGCTGGGCAAGTCCCAGGGGAATTTCTACACGATGGCGCACACGCTAGCTGAACATGGTTATAGCAACTACTTTGTCTATGGCGGCGAGGGACATTTCGACAATATGAAAGGCTTTTTTCTGTCCAACGGCTTCGACACCGCTATCGACATCAATGATTACGACGAATTCGAATTCAAGGGAACCTGGGGTGTTTCTGACGAAGACCTGTTCAATCGAGCCCACTCGATAATGCTGGAAGAACAGCCCCCCTTCTTTACACTGATTTTCACTTCATCATTTCACAGCCCATACGAGTTTCCGGATGGCAAGATTGAACTTGTTGATGAAGAGAAAAATACCAAACATAACGGTGTGAAGTACGCCGACTATGCGCTGGGTCAATATCTGGAAAAAGCCAGCCAATCGAAATACTGGAAGGATTCCATCTTCCTGATTGTCGCGGATCACGATGAACGCCCCCGCGGCAGATCACTTGTTCCTATCGAGAGCTATCACATCCCGGGCCTGATCATTGCTGATGGCCTGACTCCCCGTCACTTTGACAAGGTCGCAAGCCATATCGACCTTCTGCCAACACTACTATTCCTGGCAAACGTATCGGGCACGGCACCCTTTGTGGGTCACAATCTCCTGTCAATTCCACCTGACCATCACGGTCGTGCCATCATGCAATTCGGCAAGAATCACGCCTACATGGAAGGTGAAAATGTGGTCATCCACCAGCCAGATCGAGCAGCAGAACAATACCTATATGCGAGCAAAACGCTGACCCCAACAACTCTGCAACAGGATATGGCCCGAAAGGCCCTGATTTGGGCGTCGCTGCCGGGCGTGCTTTATCGCGAAGAGCTCTACACCCCAAATAGTGGTGCTGCCCAGCTACCCTGACCTGTTTTGGCCATATCCGAATGATTTTTCTCAACGTAGACTCTTACCTTACAGAGCAACACAAACTTCGGAGTAATAGTTGCACGCAAATGATTTGAAGCTCGCTCGCAGCCTGGTTACTGGTGACGAGAAACAGTTTAATCAGTTTTTTGAACACTTCTTTCCCAGACTCTACCGTTTCGCTTTCTCGCGCCTGTCAGATAAATCAATTGTCGAGGATGTCGTTCAGTCAACACTGATGAACGCAATGAGAAGTATGAAGAACTATCGGGGAGAAGCATCCATGTTTACCTGGTTGTGCCAGATTTGTCGTAACGAGATGGCGATGATCTACAGAAAGCAGGGGAAATCGGTACCCACGGTCACCGCAGATGATGACGCTATTCGTCCGATCCTGGAATCACTCGAATCTGAATCCGCGACACCTGAACAGCACTACCTTGACCTGGAAGCGGGGAAGCTCCTCGCAGAGGTTCTGGATTTTCTACCGGGAAATTACGGCGTGGCGCTCGAGTGGAAATATGTTCTCGGGCTATCAGTGGCTGAAATCGCCAACCGGTTGGAACTGACGGAACTGGCAACCCAGTCCCTTTTGGCGAGAGCCAGAACATCATTCAGGAACGCACTGAACCAAATCTCACCAGAGCTAAAACCTCTGTTGCAGGAGTAAACCATGGCCGATCAAGACAATCTTTCAGAGCAACGAATAGCCGACTTATTGAAAAAAGTCGGACCTCTTAAAGAACCACCCGCCGACATGGCAGCCCGGGTTAAGGCATCGGTGCGAGAAACCTGGGTAGAGGAGACCACATCAAAGCAGACTCCCTGGGTGGGCCGAGTCGCTGCTGCTGTAGCGGCGTTATCTATTGGTCTGGTGTTTACACTTCAGCGCCCCGAAGAAATACCGAGCGTCGCTACAGTCGACGCTGGTCAGCACGCCATCGAGGTTTTGTCTGATAACCAACAATGGACCAGGATATCCAATGCGGGGTTGCCTGAGGGTGCAATTATCAGGGTAAATGGAAACACTGCAGTATCATTCACTTTCATCGATGGAATGAATGTCAGGGCCAAACCCGGCACCCGACTGCGGCTCGCAAGTTCGCACGAAATCACCCTGAACAAAGGGAGTATCTATCTGGATTCATACGATACTGAGCAACCTGATCCCTTCACGGTCACAACCGTCTTTGGTACTGCACGTGATATAGGCACCCAGTTCATGGTCAGCCTGAATGACGCGGACGCCTGGTCGGTCCAGGTAAGGGATGGCGAAGTTACTATCGCCGATGATGATCACAGGATGAGCTTAAGAAGCGGTGACGCGATTACTATCTCCGCTGGAAATGACGTCTCCGAGAGAAGCGTCTCGACTCACGATACATCATGGCATTGGTCAGAGACCGCCAGACCAAACTACAATATCGAAGACCGCTACCTGAACGATTACCTGTTATGGGTTTCAAGAGAAACCGGCAGGGAACTCACATTCCGATCCGAATCTGCGAGAGAAAGTGCCACCAGTACCAGGATCCACGGTACGATTGATGGTCTTAGCGCAAGCGAGTCACTCAAGCAGGTGCTAGAGACTACTGACCTGCGACTGGTAGCTGGTCCTGAAAAAGTTATGATGGTGGATATAATCCACTAAACCATAGTTTACAGGCTCGTCAGTGTATCGATGTATCCTAATGCTTTCCCTGTGCCTGTCTTTCAGCGCATTCGCCGAAGTCAGCCGATCTCTGGTGGATTTCCTGCAGGCCGCCAACTCTGCCGGTTACAAAATACTGTTCAGCTCAGCACTGGTTCGCCCCTACTACAAGGTCACCTTTGATAAACAATCCCCCATTACGCTGGAACAGATTCAAACAGCACTGACCGCCTACGGCCTTGAACTAAAACCAACCCTTAACGATTCATTTCTCGTCGTTTCAACGCAGCTGCCAGAAATAGCTAGTCCTCCCGAATCAACCTTAGACAACTACAGCACCATTGAAGAAGTTGTTGTCAACGCGAGTGCACACCAATTTAAAATGGCGCACATCAGCAGTAGCCTATCACTTGATCGTGAAAATCTGTCCAAAAGACCCGCCATCGCCAATGATGCTCTTCGTGTCTCGAGCCGGTTACCCGGGTCTGCGAACAATGGGGTCTCGGCGCGATCTTCGATCCGTGGCGGTCGGGAAAACGAAATGCTGATAATGTTCGAAGGAATGAGACTCTACGAGCCATTCCATCTACATCAGTTCAACCAGTTGTTTTCCGTTATTGATAGTCGGTCGGTCGATTCCATCGAAGTCCTAACAGGAGGATTCCCCGTTACCTACGGAGATCGCCTGAGCGGGGTTACCGTCCTCAACATGACGCCCCCGGGGACAGTTGATGACTCAAAGGAACTAGGGTTTGGCCTGTACACCGCATCCTATTTACAGACACTCTCTTTGAACCAGCACGAGTTGGTCATCAGCCTGAGACGAAGCACCATTGACCTGTTTCTAGGTGCAGTGGAACACGATCTTGGAACACCCTCTTTTGCTGATATGCATATCCAGTATCAATTCGACATTGATCAGGAAAGAACTTTCAAAGCCAATGTTCTTTGGTTCGGAGATGACCTTTCAATCAATGATTCCAACAACACCGAGAACGTGGACTCCTCCTTCAGTAGTTTTTATACATGGCTAAGTTACCGTCGAGAACAAGATAATGGGCCAACGACAGAAACAAAGATCGGATTTACTGCCATCAAAGATGATCGTAAAGGATTCGTCAATAAACCGCAGATGGTGACCGGTTCGCTCGCTGATGATCAGGAATTTCGCGTATATACCCTCGAACATACACGGAAGTATGATTTCGGGAACAGCCTGCTTAACGTCGGTGCATCCTACCGATACCTCGACGCGGAGTATGGCTTTCACTCTACGCTCCAAATCGACCCGCGTTTTTCGAAGGTCTCAAACTTTGAACGATCGGAAATCCGCCAATTTGAGGAAAGCGAACTCGGTCAACAACTCGCTGCTTTCGTCTCCTATAAACACCGGCTTTTGCACCAGCTTTATGTAGAAGCCGGTGTCAGGATCGATACTCAGGACTACCTGTCAAACGGGTGGTCTAAACAGGTAACACCGAGACTCAACCTGCTGTACCGTTTTCCTTCAGCGGGAGAACTTCGGATTGGACTTGGAAAGTTTTCCCAATCCCAGGGTATCCACGAACTGGATGCCAGTGACGGCATCCAGTTTTTCCAACGTCCACAGAAAGCAAACCACTATGTACTGAGCTACAAACAATCGTTCAGCCACCTTGATCTGAAGATTGAGGCTTACAGAAAAGTCACCGGCGAACCGGAATTTTATTTCGAGAACCTGACGGACCCTCTTTCAATCGTTCCGGAACTACAGGTTGACCGAACGCAGGTTGACCCCTCTAGAGTGGCAGCCAAAGGCATTGAGTTGTCAATTTCCGGAGATTGGCGGGGAAATGAATTCTGGCTGAACTATACTCGCGCAGAGGTCGAAGAAACCATTGATGGGAGCAGGGTCCGCCGAAGCTCGGACCAGAAGCATGCTACGAACATCGGATGGTCCAGACAATATCGTGACTGGCAAATAGCCGTTGAATCGACCTACCACAGCGGCTGGCCGACGACCCAGCTGACACTGGATTCTTCCGGAAACGCAGAACAGACTATCCGCAACGATCGTCGCCTGTCCCACTATCTCACGGTTGACGCGAAGGGCACGAGACAATGGGAACTCAACCACAGTAAGCTCAGGCTCGAGATTGGCGTTACCAACCTCTTTAATCGGAACAACGTAATCGGCACCGAATACGAGATGTCCAACGGCCTGCTCAAAAATTCTGACAGAAAAGCTTTGCCTATTGCCCCGTTTATCGACCTGTTCTACTCGTTCTAGCTTTCATCCAACTGGTTGAGTAACTCCGTGATCTCTGCCCGCCGACCCGAATCAGCAAGTTCTCGCCCGGGTCTTGCGGGCGCTTGCATTGCCTTCATCAGAGCCTGCCTGGCTGAGTCATAGTCCTTTTCCTCGACCAGAAAAGCGCCGTAGAAATAGTTGGAATCAATACCATCCGGATTAACTTCAATCGCCTTTTCAAGCAGTTTGCGCGCCTTTTTCGACGAACCAAATGCGATTGGCCACGACGGCACCTGATAGTAGAGCGCGCCGAGGCTGGTATAGGCGGAACCATCGAGCGCCATTGGATCAATTTCCATCGCAGCCTCTAGATCAGCCCTTGCTGCCTTAACCAGGCGGAGCGCGGTAAGACTGCTAGCTTTCCCTGCATAGGTGCTCTCGATAATGGCCTTCCAAATCAGTAGCTCGGCATTACTCGGTTGCATCGCAACTGCATTCGCCGCTGTCTCTATTAACTGCTCAAACGCCTGAGCCTGTTCATCGTCCTGTAATTCGTAGTTCGTTACCGCCCAGTCTTTTTGTAACTCTGAGACCGAGGTGGCTGCGAACCCAGATGAGCAGACTGACAGCAGAATAAAAAGTGTCATAAGTTGTTTCATTGGAATATCTCCCGTTAGGTACTAAAAGTGTTGTTTGATCTGTTTAAGTTGCTTCGCCAGCGCAGAAT
>JABJED010000220.1 GCA_018665025.1 Gammaproteobacteria bacterium | reverse complement strand
TTTTATGGCCATTGAACCACTCCAATCTTGTCTGGCTTGCATGTACGAGATAGTAACAGCTATCATTGCGATAAATAATGTTAGCATAATGATAATTAATATCATATCAAGCTTGAGGATCAACAAATGAACTGGAAAAAATGGCTAGGGCTGGCGGTTTTTATTGCGTTAATTTTTGGTGCTTATCGCGTATCGCTCCTGACAAATGCACTGTCGCTGCCCAATAGCGAGGAAGAGATCGCCGCGGTCAGAGAAATCGTTGACCGTCAAAATGAGGATGCGTTCTATCGACCGATAAGAAAATCGTTAGAGGCTCAAGCAGCAAACCCTTTGAAGAATGTTTACTTTGGTGACCTGCATGTTCACACCAATATTTCTTCCGACGCCTATCTTTTTGGTAACCGATTGGATATGGATACCGCCTACCGAATAGCGAAGGGTGAGAGTCAGAAAACCAGAACAGGTGAACGGATGGAGCTTACTCGACCCCTCGACTTTGCAGCGCTGACGGATCATGCCGAAGGTTTCGGACGTCGCATAGCTTGTGACGGTCCTGATTTAAGTGAGGCAGGCACTAAGCAATGTGAGGAGAGAAGCACACCTTCTCTTATTGGTTTTTTGAAGATGCGCTCAAATGCAGAGCAACGGCCCATGATCCGAGACTTGGCTGTTTTCAACGAGGACTCCGTGGTCGAACGAGACTACGCAGCGCAAACCTGGCAGCAAGTTCAGGATGCTGCCGATCGTCATTATGAGCCAGGCGCATTCACCACCTTTGCTGCCTATGAGTATTCACCAGCCTTGCCAGACCGTGGCAAGCACCATCGCAATATTGTTTTCAGATCCATGGACGTACCCCAATATGCGGTGTCAGGTTTTGATGCCGTGTCTGAAATTGAACTCTGGAAGGACCTTGAAGCTACCTGTACGAATGACTGTAAGTTTTTGACTATTCCGCACAATATGAACAAGACATGGGGCTTGGCGTTTTCTGGAGAAACCATCGATGGCGTTGCATACACAGAGGACGACTGGAAGCTCCGAGAACGAAACGAACCTATCGTTGAAATGTTTCAAATAAAAGGTAATTCAGAGTGCTCTGCGACATTTGGTGCCGGCGATGAGGAGTGTGGATATGAGCAGTTCTTTCCTCCCTGCGACCAGGGGCAGGAAACTTCCTGCATCCACCCTACTTCTATGGCGCGAGATGGCTTGCAAATAGGTCTGGCTTTGGAAGATCGAATCGGCGTTAACCCGCTTGAGTTTGGCATGATTGGTTCGACAGACACGCATAACTCCAACCCGGGGGATGTGGAGGAATGGGATTTTCGTGGAGCCACGACGTTTAGTTCTTCGCCAGCGGAACGTCGAATGTCTGGAGATAACGTAACGGGTATTCGCAACAACAATCCAGGCGGCCTTGCTGCAGTATGGGCCCCGGAAAATACGCGCGAAGCGTTGTTTGATGCCATGAAACGCAAAGAGGTCTATGCAACCAGTGGCACGCGTATAAAACTGCGCACCTTCGCGGGGTTTGATATGCCAGTTGATATGGCCGAAACCGGTGATCTTACTGCCGCATATAAGCAGGGTGTTCCTATGGGCGGAAGGCTGTATGCGAGTGAGTCAAAAGCCGAAGGTGTTTCACTGTTTGTGTGGGCCGTAAAAGACCCAGATAATGCACCCCTGGCGAAGCTTCAAGTCGTTAAGGGTTGGATAGAAGAGGGTGAACGGCAAGAGGTGGTTTACGATGTCGCTTGCGGTGGATCGGAATTCGACCCAGCTACAGGCAAGTGCGAAGCCAATGGCGCCACAGTGAATATGAATGACTGCAGTTGGGACAATACCGTCGGAGCATCAGAGCTTAAAACACTTTGGACCGACCCGGATTATGGATCAAACGAAGATGCTTTCTATTACGTGCGCGTGGTGCAAAACCCAACGTGCCGTTGGACAACCTATGACAGTTTACGACTGGGGCGCGAGCCACTCGACGATTCCCCAGCCACGGTCACTGAAATGGCCTGGGGTTCGCCTATCTGGGTGAAAGCAAAGTAGTGGCTTGAGTGAAACTTGTGGATATTGGTGAGGATTGTGAAAACAAAAAATAACGGTAAGAGAATCGTAGTTGCCATTGCGCTGATCGGCGGGTTAGTCACGCTGCAGAGTTGCTCCGATGCGTTAGACGCTGTGCGAACCAAAGCGACTCAAACTTATGTCCTCTGGAAATTCGGCAGCGAGCTGTTGGAAATGCCTGCCGATATCCTCACAGCGCATCCGGAACGTAATGCCAAGCGCAGTGCCTACTTTGGTGATCTGCACGTCCACACAACTTACTCCTTCGATGCCTTTGCGTTTGGCACAATGGCTAGTCCAT
>JABJED010000219.1 GCA_018665025.1 Gammaproteobacteria bacterium | reverse complement strand
GCTCCAGCATTGTTATTCGCTCGCTGCCATCCAAAAGGGGTGCCAACTCTGAAATAACGTTCTTTCTTTCAGGAGAATGCAGCCAGGACTCCCAGTGTTCAAGGCTCTCCCACTTCGACATGATAATTCTTCGACCCGGGTCAAGTTTGTCTTTGAGAGACTCACCCGCTATACAGCCGGGCGCACGCACAACCTGGCTGATGGTGCGTTTCACCGTGCAGTCGTAGTAATGCTCTAATCCCTGGGCGATCCGTCGTTCTATAAGTACCCTGATCATGGCCGCATAAGTCGCAGTAAGTTGGGCGGGGGATTATACTCACCTGACCCTACAAGTATAGGTCCGTATTTACGGTCAAAATCGATATATAATTGGGCCAATTGAAAATAATTGCAGGTAATACTGCAATTTAACCTAATGCAGAGATCTAATGACACTCGAAGCTGACGTAGACATTGACGCCACTGGCCTTCGCTGCCCGGAACCTCTGATGGTGGTGCGTAATAAGCTGATGGATATGTCGTCGGGCCAGATCATTAAGATCACTGCAACCGACCCTTCAACCTCCTGGGATTTCCCGAATTTCTGCAAGTTCCTCAGCCATGAAATGGTTCATCAGGAAAACGAGGGTGATATCTACCTTTACTGGATAAAGAAGGGGTAGACCACCAGGTCATGTCATTAACCGTTCACCACTATTTCGCCTATGGCAGCAACATGAATCCTGACAGGGTCCGGCAGCGTAAAATGTCGTTCGAGTCCGCAGATTCGGGCCACCTGTTTGACTATTCGCTCAGGTTCAATAAGCGTTCTCTGAAGTATCCTGGCGCCGCCGCAGCCAATGTAATGGCAGTATCCAAAGGGGTCACCGAGGGAGTGGTTTATCGGCTGGTTGACCCAATGCAGATCGAAATGATGGATCCCTACGAAGGTTATCCTGTCCTGTACACCCGAATCGCGCTACCGATTGTTACCAGGGCGGGTATTGTTGATGCGTGGGTGTACATTGCCAATAAAGATCATGTTACTGAAGGACTGGCTCCTGCACGGTGGTATTTAAATCACTTGCTGGCGGGCAGGGATTATCTTTCAGTGCCGTATTTCGAGTCTCTTGGCCAAACCAAATGTTTGCATGATTCAGATATCGAGCCTGTTTGATGCTTGCTGAGCAGATTTGTGAAACTTTTAACCGATGCTTCGTACAGTCTCACACGAAGCTGGTAGGTGGTGCGTCCGAGCCCCTTTATGAACCTGGTAAGCAGGAAGCCCGTGTTTATTTTCGTGAGGATTATGCGTCAAGCGCGCTGCACGAAATAGCTCACTGGTGTATTGCGGGCGCCGACCGTCGCCAGCAACCTGATTATGGTTATTGGTACCGCGACACGCGAGACGTAAAGCAGCAACGCACGTTTGAAACCGTCGAAGTAAAACCGCAGGCGCTAGAGTGGATTTTTAGTGTGGCGGCGGGTATAGATTTTAGGGTGAGCTGCGATAATTTTGATGAAAATACACTCGATATGAGTGGTTTCAGCGCCGAGGTGCATGCCGCGGTCATTGCCTGGCTGGATGGTTTGCCGCCCCGTGCAGAGCGATTTATTCACGCACTTGTTGTGCAAACGGGCAATCAACAGGCGCTGATAAGTGACACCTACAGGGAGCCGCCAAAATGAATGACGCCAGTACCAATGCTATCCCCGATAGCTACAGTACAGATCCGGGGTTTGATCCGGCAGAGGATCATACGGGTCCCTTTTACTACTGCGAGACTTCTGAAGGGTTCGACTGCCTGTTTCTACCCAAGGCAAAGAACTGTAACGTCAACGGGCTGGTCCACGGTGGCGTACTGATGACATTTGCGGATTTTTCGCTGTGTATAGCTGCAACCAATCATTACAGAGAAGAGAGCTGTTCTACTATCAGCTTTAGTTCAGAATTTGTATCAGCCGCATCCAGAGGAGTGTTGATTCGCTGCTTGCCAAAAGTTATCAGAAAGACAGGTTCGCTGGTGTTCGTTAGTGGTGAGCTCGAAAGTAAGGGTGACGTAGTGATGACCTTTAGTGCGGTAGTAAAAAGGTTGCGTGAGCGATGACAGAACCCTTATACCTGGTCGATGCTTCTATCTACATTTTCAGGGCTTACTTTTCCATTCCCGATACCTTCGTTGATAACAGGGGCGAGCCGGTTAATGCCGTGTATGGCTACACCAATTTTATGCTCGAGCTGCTAGAGAAGCAGCCGCAATATATATCCTTTGCGTTCGATGAAAGCCTGAACACCTGCTATCGCAATGATATCTATCCGGAGTACAAGGCCAATCGCGATCTTCCCGACGAGAACCTGAAATTCCAGCTCGAGAAGTGCCAGGAAATTACCCGTTTGCTCGGCGTGCATCATCTGAGTCTCAAGCGCTACGAGGCGGATGACATCATCGGTACGTTGCATACGAAGTTTGCTGCAGGCAGGCCAGTCATCATTGTCACTCGAGACAAGGACCTGGGCCAGCTACTTCGAGCCGATGACATACTCTGGGACTTCGCAGCAGACCTGCGCGCTGGCCCTGCTGAGGTGAAGGAAAAATTCGGTGTGCATGCTCATCAGATAGCCGATTATCTTGCGCTGGCGGGAGATTCTGTCGATAACATACCCGGCGCGCCGGGTATTGGCGCTAAATCAGCGGTAAAGATTTTGGCTCACTTCGGGGATATTGATTCTTTGTATCTTGCCATCGATGAAATAGAAAACATCGGGCTTCGCGGTGCCAGCAAAGCGAAACAGACTTTGCTGGAATGTGAACACAGGGTTCGAATGTTCCAGGAAATCACCAGGATTAAGTGTGACATTGATATGGAGGTGTCGCTGGAGGACCTTGTGC
>JABJED010000218.1 GCA_018665025.1 Gammaproteobacteria bacterium | reverse complement strand
TCCACCAGTTCACGGTGCCCAGCATCATCAAGCTCATTGTACTGGCCTATTGCCCCTACAAGCAGCAATAAATCAACCAGCTGGTTGGTGAAGGCTTTCGTTGACGCCACGCAGATCTCTATGCCAGCTTCCAGCATTAGGGACAGATCGCTCTCTCTGACCAGGGTGCTGTTAGGGACATTACACAGACAAAGGCTGGCAATATAATTCTTGTCTTTGGCATTCCGCAGTGCCGCCAGCGTATCGGCGGTTTCACCGGACTGGGATATCGTCACCAGCAACGTCTTTGGAAGAACCACTGTTTTTCGATAACGAAGCTCGCTCGCTATCTCAACCTGGCAAGGAATACCGGCATACTCTTCGAACCAGTACTTCGCTACCAGTCCGGTGTAGTAACTGCTGCCGCAGGCAACAATCTGGACAGCTCCAACTTCCCGAAAGACTGATTCTGCTGCAATACCGAATGCATGCGTCAATACATGCTTATCACTCACGCGCCCAGCAAGGGTCCGCTCAATCGCAGCAGGTTGTTCGAAGATTTCCTTCTGCATGTAGTGACGGTAGTTACCCTTATCCGCCCCATCGTGGCGCTCGTCCAGCGTAACTGCGCGACTTTCAACAACATCCTTGTTATGCCCAAAGATGGAGACTTCAGCCGCCGTGATTTCGACGAGCTCTCCTTCTTCCAGAAAAATGAACCTGTCCGTAACCGGTCGCAGGGCCTGGGGATCAGAAGCGATATAGTTTTCACCAATGCCAAGGCCGACGACCAGCGGGCTACCCAGTCGGGCCGCCATCACTCTACCGGGATGATTCTCATCAATGACCGCAACAGCGTAGGCACCTTCCAGTTGATCAAGCAACCGGCCCATCGCATCTCGCAGACTGGACGCGGTCTTCAGTTCGTGATGCAACAGGTGTGCGATCACTTCAGTATCAGTCGCAGACTCAAACACATAACCTTCTTTGGTCAGGTTCTCTCTCAGCGATTCATGGTTTTCAATGATCCCGTTGTGAACGACCGCAATCCCCCCGGATGCGTGTGGGTGGGCATTTAGCTCACTAGGTTCACCGTGAGTAGCCCATCTTGTGTGAGCTATTCCAGACCTGCCAACGGGAGGAGTTTCACGGCAGGCGTCACTCAATTCTGAGACTTTTCCCTGCCTTCTGGTGCGCTGGAGTTTGCCGTCTTGGTTCAACAAGGCGATACCGGCTGAATCGTAACCCCGGTATTCAAGCCGTCTTAAGCCCTCGAGAAGAATCTCACTAACTTCACGTTGCGCAACAACACCGACTATCCCACACATAGTATTTCCTACTTCTTCGTTGGTCGTTGCCAGTTGGCAATGGATTTCTGCTTGCCACGACCAAGGGCCAGCACATTCGCTTCAACATCCTTGGTGATGGTTGAACCAGCGCCAATAGTTGCTCCTGCACCAATACGCACCGGGGCAACCAACGATGAATTAGACCCAATAAACGCCCCATCACCAATATAGGTTTCGTATTTATTCACGCCATCGTAGTTGCAGGTGATTGTTCCGGCACCAATGTTAGCCCCGGCACCGATGCTGGAATCCCCAAGGTACGTAAGATGACTGGCCTTGCTGCCTTTGCCTAGTTTACTTTTCTTTATTTCGACGAAATTGCCAACAGCCACCTCATCTTCCAGTTCAGCCCCGGGCCGGAGTCGAGCAAAAGGCCCCACTGAACAAAGTTCTCCTACTATCGCCCGCTCAAGCACAGAATTCGCTTTTATGACCGAACCAGTACCAATCTGACTATCCGTGATCACGCAATTGGGGCCAATGGCGACATCGTCGCCTATGGTTACTTCACCTTCAAAAATAGTATTGACGTCTATCGAGACACCGCGACCAACCACCAAATTGCCGCGCACATCAATCCGTGCAGGATCCATCAGCTGAACGCCCTGGTCCATAAGTTGTTGCGCTGTTTTTTGCTGCAATGCTCTCTCCAGACCCGCTAGTTGAGAGAATGTATTGATACCAGTCACCTCAACCGGATCATTCGTTTTGTAGGCCTTCACGATCGACCCTCCGTCGTTTGCATAACGAACAATATCAGTGAGCAAAAACTCCTTCTGAGCATTGTCATCAGTTAACTGCTTAAGCCAGGACACCAGCTTTCTACCATCGGCGACCATGACACCTGAATTGATTTCCGTAATTGATCGCTGCTGCTTATTGGCGTCTTTTTCTTCAATGATCTCCATCACCCGTTCATCTTGTCTCAGGATACGCCCGTAGTTATAGGGCTCCACCATATCGACAGTGAGCACCGTAAGATCTGCGTGAACCGAGGTCAGCTCATCGAGGGTCGCCCTTTTAACAAGCGGTGCATCGCCTAAAAGGATCAATACCCGGGAATCCGGGTCAATACCGGGCGCCGCCTGTTGCATGGCATGCCCAGTGCCTTTTCGCTCGGCCTGGTACACCCACTTAATATCTGTTCGGTCGGCAAATTTGGCCTTAACTTCTTCAGAGCCTTGCCCTACGACAACATGAACCCTGGTGGGAGAGAAGCTGCTTACCGTTTCAAGTAAATGCTCAAGTAACGGTTTTCCTGCCAGCGTCTGCAATACTTTCGGCTTGTCCGAGCACATACGACTGCCGACGCCTGCCGCCAGGATGCATACTTCAAGGGATTGGGTCATG
>JABJED010000033.1 GCA_018665025.1 Gammaproteobacteria bacterium | reverse complement strand
CGGCCAAACCATTCGTGTCGCACCCAAGGCTGGAATAGTCATCGCCTTGTACTCAACCTGGCCACGCGCAGACGGTGACAACACCCAACAATACTGGAGCGCTAACGAAGAACTCATGGACGCCCTAGTTGCCAGATTCCGGTAGTGGCAAGCTATGTCGTAGGGATGGTGGAACCACTTGCTACAGAGGCACTTAACGCCGCAAAAATTTCTTTGGTGGGTTACGCTGTACTCGCTTACTGGTAGTGAATTTTCTCAACGAGGTCGGATCAATGAAAAAGTTTTTTGTTACAGTTGGCATTACCATTCTTTGGACTGCTGCGGCGATCGCCGCGGACAGTGAAGGCACCGTAGTGCCAGCGAAACTCAGTAAATCAGATATAGCGGGCAACATATTCGAACGCCCGGATATGCTCGAAACAAAACACAAAGACGGCCACATCACGCTGGATGTCACATCGTTATTAAGCAGCGACAAGAAATTTGCCTCTGGCATGTATCGTTCCGGCAAAACTCGTGCCGAGATCAATGAACCATACGGTGTTGATGAGTTCATGTTTTTCCTTGAAGGCGGCGTTACATTAACCTCCACTGATGGCTCTATACAGGTTATCAATGCTGGTGAAGGTGTAACGGTGCCCAAAGAATGGACCGGCATCTTTGATACTGACGGCTACACCAAGATCTGGGTAATCTATTCTGAAGATGGCTCCGGACTGTAACCGGATGATACGGAAATGGGATACGAAGACCGGTCGCGTGCTGATCACCGCTGTTGCCGTCGGTTGACGCTATCGCGGTGATATCAGTATAGGAGTTGCCGTATGAAAACCATCTACAGCAAACAGCACCGGTTGCGGGATGCCAAAACAGAGCTCTACGGTGACGTGCGGCTGAGCCGTTCGGATCATCGTCGAGGC
Organism: Gammaproteobacteria bacterium; assembly: GCA_018665025.1. GTDB lineage: Bacteria > Pseudomonadota > Gammaproteobacteria > Pseudomonadales > Azotimanducaceae > UBA9659. Next base: position 20,306 of record JABJED010000033.1, on the reverse strand, counting down.
GTCGAATCGATCAAAAGAAGATCCTGATGTTATCCAAAGGTCCTAAAGCACCTGGGCCAAGGTAAACCAAAGGATAAAGCAAAGGATCTACCGAACCCTTCGGACTCCACCCCAACCGCTGGCCGCTTTCGCTCGAGCCGTGTCGGAACTGAACAGCAGCTGCTGGAGGGTAGAGGATATCGGCATCGCAGAATCACTTCCTCACCACCAGCGCCGAACAGTCAATAAAAGGCCGAACGGCAACTCATCTGCCTACCGGTATTAGCGTGGCTTGTTACTGGCATCGCTTGGGGGCAGAATCAGGAGAAATTGGACGAAAACAAAACAGGAGCCCCGGATGCCCAGACGCTCAGGCGGAAGAAAATCTCGCGTTGCGATCAGAACAGCACCACTTGCCGAAGAACTGAAGCCGGTGCGGCCTGGCGAAAGTGGTGGCCAGTATCGCCCGCTGACCGATGATGATACCAAAGCCATAGTGGAAAACTGCTTTCGTATCCTCGAAGAAGTGGGCTTTTCACAGGCCACCCCACATTGCATAGAAACCTGCACTGCCTATGGTGCAGAACTGGGTAAAGACGGTCGCCTGCGAATGTCTCGAGATGTTGTACAAAATGCCCTGGACGCTACCCCCAATGAACTCACGCTCTGCGCTCAGGATCCAGCGCAGGATCTTACCTTAAGTGGCTCTAAAGTGTTTTTCTCCACCGCCGGTGCTGCGGTCATGGTGGTGGACCCTGTTACTGGAGAATATCGAGATTCAACCGCCCAGGATCTGTACGATATGGCTCGTATTACAGATACTTGCGAGCATATCCATATGTTCCAGCGAACCTGTGTGCCGCGCGATATCCTCGATAATTGCGCCATGGACATCAACACCACTTACAACGCCATCATGGGTACCAGCAAACATGTGGGCGCATCCTGGACTGAAGCATACCATCTGCAAGAAACCCTGAAATTACTTCATGTGGCTGCAGGCAGTGAGGCGGCATGGCGGGCGCGGCCGTTCGTCAGTCAGTCCAACTGTTTCGTGGTTCCACCCATGAAATTCGCAGTAGAGTCCCTGGAGTGCCTGCGGATTGCTGTGGAAGGCGGTATGCCGGTACTACTTCTGTCTGCAGGGCAGGCAGGTGCCACGGCTCCGCCGTGTCTGGCAGGCACTATCTCCCAGGCCTGGGCCGAGTGCCTGGGTGGCCTGGTTTATGTCAACGCGATCAAGCCGGGCGCTCCTGCTATCGTTGGTACCTGGCCTTTTGTATCAGACCTTCGCACCGGAGCGATGAGCGGCGGGTCGCCCGAACAGGGTATCTTGTCCGCCGCCTGTGCCCAGATTGGCCAGTACTTATCCCTGCCCATGGGGACGGGTTGCGGGATGTCTGATTCAAAGATACCGGATTTCCAGGCTGGCTCTGAGCACGGCTACAATGCCGCAGTCGCAGCCCTGTCCGGCGCTAACGTCATCTACGAGGCCGCTGGTATGTACGCCAGCCTGCTTGGAACCTGCCCGGAGAGTTTACTGCTGGACAATGACATACTCGGCGCCTGCCTGCGCATGGTAAAAGGCGTGACTGTGAATACAGAAACTCTGGCCTTTGATGCCCTCAAAGAAGTCTGTCTGAATGGTCCTGGACATTATCTGGGTACTGAACAAACCCTGAGTGTGATGCAGACGGAATACATCTACCCGGAATTTTCCAACCGCCTGAGCCCCAACGACTGGAAAGATGCCGGCAGACCAGACCTGTTGACCGCGGTTATTACACGTAAAAAGGAGATCCTCTCCAGTCACGTGCCACGACATATCAGCGATGAAGTCGATGCAAAGATTCGCGCGCAGTTCCCCATTTTCTTAAGTCGGGAAGCCATGGGCCGTGGTTAACCCAGGATCACGCGGCAACTTATGAAATCACATACGCAGGTGGTCATCATTGGTGGCGGCTCACTGGGTATCAGTCTGTTATATCATCTAACAAAAGAAGGCTGGACCGACCTGCTACTGGTTGAAAAAGGTGAATTGACCAGTGGTTCCACCTGGCATGCTGCCGGACTCTGTTCCCACTTTATCGGCAACATGACGGTTGCCAAAATTCACGACTATTCAATCCGCTTATACAATGAAATTCTACCGGAAGAAACCGGTGAGGAGTCCAGCTTTCACCGAACCGGGAGTATCCGCATAGGTTACAGTAGACTGGAGGAAGAGTGGTTCCGCAATCTCGAAAGTCGCGCTAAAAATATCCCCTGTGAATTTAATATCATCAGTCAGGCTGAAGCTCAAGATTTGCATCCGTGGGCGAACTTTGACAAAGCCCGAATCATCGTCAGCACTCCTAATGATGGTCATGTAGACCCAACCTCGGTAGCCATGCCCCTGGCTCAACTGGCCCGTTCTAAAGGCGCTGAAATCAGTCGATTCAACCGGGTCCTTGAAATTAATGCCCTGGCCAGTGGCGAATGGCAGGTAGTCACTGAAAAAGGAACGATAATCGCCGAACATGTGGTCAATGCAGCGGGTTGTTTCGCACCCGCTGTGAGTGCCTTGGTGGGTATCAGCCTGCCCATCGTTAATCTGGAGCACCAATACCTGGTTACCGAAAACCATCCGTCGCTGGAGAATACCGCAACAGAAATACCCGTGCTGCGCGATTCGCACTGCAGCGCCTACCTGCGTCAGGAAGCCAACGGCCTTCTCATCGGACCTTATGAGACTTATGGCAGTAAACCCTGGGCTCTGGATGGCATGGACTGGAGCTTCGATCGAGGATTGTTTCCGGGCGATTTGGAGCGGCTGATGCCTTTCTTAAACCGTTGTATGGATTTGATGCCCATATTCAGTGAAGTCGGAATAAAGACTGTGATTAATGGCCCTATTACCCACACACCAGACGATAATGTATTAGCCGGGCCTCAGGCAGGACTTCGCAACTTCTGGAACCTGTGCGGCTCTAGTATCGGTATAGCCCAGGGAGGACTGGGTAAGTACATGGCGCAGTGGATGGTGCACGGACAGACGGAGCTTAATATGGCTAGTCTGGACAGCCGTCGTTTTGGCGCCTGGGCTGACAAAGACTATTGCATTACCAAGGCCATCGAATCCTACGAGATCATGTATACGGCTGTCGGCGTCAATGACAATAGGCCTCACGCTCGCCTGAAACGCATCAGCCCTCTGCATGCTCTGCTGGCTGAAAAAGACGCTGTACATAACGTCGTCCAGGGCTACGAAAAACCGCTGTGGTTTAAGACCGACCTGATTCGCTCAGAACCTCCGACCTGGCAGCGCAGTCAGGCGCATGCTGCGGTTGCAGATGAATGTGCAGCAGTACGGGACTCAGCCGGCATCATTGATATATCAGGGGCTGCTAAGTTTGAAATCAGCGGCCCTGAAGCCGCGGCGTTTCTGGATAAGCTGTCGTCCAACAAGTTACCCATTAAAGATGGCCGCATGGTCCTTACTTTATTTCATGGGCCCAATGGCGGCATCATGACAGAGCAATCCATCACCCGTATCAATGAGCAACTTTTTTATCTGATTGGGCCTATCGCCTCAGAAAACCGTGATTTGCATTGGATGCAGCAACATAGCTCCGACTTCAATGTTAAAATCGATAACTGCACTGATCATCTGGGCAGTGTGTTGCTCACGGGCCCAAATTCCAGAGCCATTTTACAGCAACTTACCAACAGCGATCTCTCGGCCAAGGCTTTCCCCTGGCTCAGTTGCCAGAACGTTAAAATTGATAGTGCTCAAGTGCGCATGCTGCGGGTTTCCTATGCCGGAGAGCTGGGTTTTGAATTGCACATGCCCGGTTATCAACTGGTCTCCCTCTACCAGTCACTGCAGCGCGCCGGGGTTGGCCATGGACTCAGAGATTTTGGCGGTTACGCCTTCAATTCACTTCGAATGGAGAAGGCGTACCGTGCCTGGGGCAGTGAATTTACCGAAGAAATCAGTGGCGTCGAAGCCGGAATGGAACGCTTTATCGATACCAGCCGGGAATTTATTGGGGTGAGTAGTATCCGGCAGCGTCTTGCTCAGACAAGCAGCATTCGCCTTGCCTATCTCGCCTTTGACGATGATATTGCCTGTGATTGTTTTGGCAACGAAGCAATTTACTATCAAGGAGAACTGGTTGGCCTCACCACAAGCGGTGCTTACGGTCACCGAGTAGGCTATAGCCTGGCTTTTGCTTATATCAAGCCAGAGCTGATAACACAGGACCTCGGTCTCCAGATAATGACTTCTGCTGGTATGCGCAGTGCTCATGTAGAATTAGATGCTGCCTATGATCCCACTAACGAAAAACTTCGAAGTTGAGTCAGCTAAACCTGATTAGCCGTGAATAACAGGTTAGTTTTCCATCAGACGCACTTACCATTAACCGTCAGCAGACCAGGGAGAATAGGAATATCCCTGCTAAAATTCCTGTTCTCCGGCGGTACTGTTCTTTATTTTGAACTTGATAGGCTCGGGCCTCGGCCCAATTTTGACCGGTTATGTTGCCGACCTAATGACGTCGCAGTTCGGTATTGATGGTATTCGTTATGCCATGACACTTACTATACTGGTCAACATCTGGTGTGCCTTTCACCACTACATGTGCACGCGAACGTTGAAACAGAGTCCGGCTGATGCACCTGCATAGCTTTGTCTGATAGGAAACGTGTCATCGATCGATGAGGTTTGGTGGTCGATGAGCGCGAAGCTGCGATTATGCGGCAGGACACAAGTCCCGCGAAAACTTTGTGTTGCCCACGATAACCGCGGGTCAGGCTTCCAAGGTATTTCATCCGCCGGATTTGTTTGATCACTCATCGAAACTTTTCTGACATCTGCACAGGCTAATGGAAACCGTCTCGACCTGGTGGCACGAAACGGTCAGTAATGCAGATGTTTCAGTGAAATTCAGATGACTAACGGTTCGCCGGGACCAACATTCCCCCGGAAATTGTCATTAACTGATTGCTCCGTGGTGGCAAGATACCTGGCGACCTCTGTGAAAATGTGGTCAATTCTTTCTATACCCGGTGCGAATGGATGATGGTGGAATTGTCGAGATTTACACCCGCTCCAAAGTGATATTACGGGTGCTGATGTAGTGAGCCGATATTTTTTACCAATCAAGCAGCTTAAGTGACTGGCTATATTCGTTTTGTTATTTTGGTTCTTTCGAACCATCAAATTGTTGTGAAGCTACGTCAAAAGTAAATAAACCATCAAAACTTTCTCCCTTCTCAATACAGATAAATTTTGATTTTTCAACAATAAGTGCATCCGCAAAATCAGCTTCCTTTTTCTTCTTGCCAACCTTGATTTTTTCACTGGTCCGAAAGCTATTCATTGCAGACCACACAGTTTGTCGATCTTCAAATATAACATTGGGTTCCTTAAATAACTGAGACAACACCATTAGCTGGCCTTGCTTGCCCAGATTGTACTTTTTACCCTTTAACGTCCACAGGGCTTCAACGAGTACCATGTCGGTAATCAAGACCTTTTTCGTTCTGCTAAAAAGTCTATCTGCTTTTGGGGATTGGTCCTTATCGTCTTGTAACAAGTAGCGCAGCAATACATTTGTATCAACAGAAATCACCAAATAATCCTATCGTCTTGACGCCAGGGAGTCATTCAAGGATTGTTCATCGGTTATTTTTTTATTCGGTTTAATATGACCTAGGATGCCTTTAGCTGCATTCTTTTGTTTTTTTACGATAGTGATTTGGCCTTCATAGATAAAGGTTTCAATATCATCGCCAGGCTCAATATGGGCTTGCTGGCATAGGTCGATGGGGATGGTAATTTGTCTTTTGGTGCTGACTTTTGGCATGGTGGGATTCTTTACATTTATTAGTTCGTAAAGATAGTAGTTGATCTTTACTGTGGGGTCAATAGTAAAGAGCTGCCTGTCCTGTGCGAAATGCTAATTTTCCATTAGCTTAGCTGTTTTTTAGGAGGGTCGGGTCAGAGGGTAGCTCAAGGGTATCGAAAAAAGTCAATATCGAAGAAGTGCACCCCTGACTCAGAACATAACTCTACATGCATTGTGTTACTCATCGCAGGTCACGAGACAACGACGCACTTAATCGGCAACGGGATGCACTTATTGTTAGAGCATCCCGAACAAATGCAAAAACTACGAGATGACATATCTTTATTGCCTAATGCAATCGAAGAGATGTTGCGCATTGAACCGCCCGTCCAATTTACGGTTCGAACTGAGCTGGAGGACATTGAATTATCAGACAGTCTCTTTATCCAGGCTGGAATTGGCTACCTGAATACAGAAGTCCTTGATGCGGGCACACTGGTTACCCCAGTTGAAGGTGCACCTTTGTCAGGGTCACCTGAATTGACTTTGACGGGACTCGTCGTCAAAAGCATCCCTATTGGCGACCATTTGTTGTCGCTGCAGACCGATTTCCGCTGGAAGGATGAGACGCAGAAAGACGAGTCAGGGAGTTCTTTAACCCGTGTCGAGGACAATACCATCATCAATGCCCGCGTTACTTACGCCTTCGGTGATGATGATCAGTACGAGTTGGCGATATGGGGTGAAAATCTCACAGGCGAAAAGGTCCGTCTCACTATCGGTGATAACGCCACGCTTAACTACCAGATGCAGTGTAATGGTAACCCCGGGATGGCATTTTACGGCGCTAATTTCCGGGTAGCCTTTTAGGTTCCTCAAACGGTGGGGTGGCAGCTGTCACTCCACCATGCACTGGTTTGGGTCTTGCCATATGGCCCTTCTTACTAAGAGACACTTGGGTATGGCCGTCGACAATATATAAAAAATGAAATTCTGGCTCCGCGTAATCTGCATTGTACTTTTGTTTCTCTTAGCGCAGTAAACCTTAAAGCGCTAACAAGTGGGTATGACAGAGAGTATGGCGGAGATATTAAGACACCTATACCCTTACTCCTCCTGACTTTAAAAGTTTGCAGACGATGGTGACGAAATGAATCAGCAATTCAATAATTTTAAGCATCATTCCGTTTCACCCTTGAGCAGGCCTAAGGTAGTTAACCTGCTGTTTCCACATGTGAAATCATCAAATTGCACAGGACACGGCCCATGAGATCGGAATCGGCCGTTAATCCGACTTAGAAATTGCACGACCTTCACTCACACGAATGTAGTAGCCATCGTAGTCCGTGACCCTAAAATCGAGATCTCCCCATGGCTGAAGTTCGATCGGGCCGGGATCATATCCGGCAGTTTCGAGCGCCGAGTGTAGTTCTTCGAGTCGCTCGGCGTACAAAACGATCTCGGTGCCAATGGGTGGATAACGCAGGAATCCGAACCATCGAAGCGGGATCCAGGGGGATATTGGCGAAAGCGCGATGACCGTCGACCCGCTTCGAAGCGTCGTGTAGCCGTACTCCTTCTGGTATGCAATTTCGAACCCCAGGACCCGGTAGAAGGCGATCGAATTTTCGACATCGCTCACGAAGAGCTCGAACTTCGATTCTATGATCGGTGACGACGCGTTTACTTCGTTCATGCCTTTTCTCTGCAGTTGCCAGCGAGAACGTAAGTCTACCGTTCCGATCGTTAAGATACGATTCCAAGCCAGAGTTGCCGAACGCCTTTTTTATAGCCCTGGCAGACCGAGCCTGTCCCTGGCAGCGGTTGCTGGACAAGCAATAATAAAAGTATTAGTTTCAGGCCCTGCATTGCCGTTCACGCTAAATGCCAGGGCATAGCTAAAACACTCCTGCCATCCCACAGGCTAATGAATCCAGTGAGCTTAACCATGCGCCTATTCTTATTTTCCCTAATTCTGATGCTTGCTGCTTGTAGCGAACAAGAATCGAATCAGCAATCAGTTGCAGAGACTGTAAACGCTAATGATAACGAAATTCAAAGCGATGCGATTGATTCAGTCGCCCTGGAGAACGCTCGACTGAACACCTGGTTCGATGAGCGATATGCCGAACAGCTTGATTTCAGTCCGCAGACCAAGACACGCCTGGGTGATAAATCTGACTACGGCATTTTGAACGACTACAGCGTTGCCGGCTCCGATGAACGGCTACGGTGGCGCAGGAAGAGCGTCGCTGCCATGCAAGCAGAATTCGATTACAGTCTTCTTAACGAGGATGGAAAACTATCCTATGACATGTGGATCTATGCACTGGATCGCGCCGACGCGGGTATCCCGTTCCGACAGCATGGCTATATTTTTGGGCGCGGCGGGCCACATGCGTCGCTACCGAATTTCTTAATTAACTATCATCGCGTCGATGATGCATCGGATATCGAAGCTTACTTGTCTCGACTAGGAGAGCTTGATCGAGTGTTTGGCGAGTTGCTGGACCGTGCTCGCTCTGCATCAAAGGCTGGAATTCGCCAGCCAGCATTCGCCTATGACTTCGCGATGACTGAAATAGATAGAGTTACCTCTGGCGTGCCTTTTAATACCAATGACGGTTCGCCGAACTCACCAATCTGGACTGACATTCAAGGCAAGATTGAGGCGCTCGTTGAAACTGATTTGATCAGTAACGATCAGGCTCAAGAATACATCGCCCAGGCACAGGAAATGTTAGCGGGCGAAGTCATGTCTTCTTATCAGGAAATACTCGCCTGGCTGGAACAAGACAAGGCATTCGCATCCGAAACGTCACAGGGAGTGTGGGCACTTCCCGATGGAGAAAACTACTATAACTATCGCCTCGCACAAATGACGACACTGGAGTTCACCGCAGATGAAATTCATGAAATTGGTTTGGCGGAAGTCGAGCGCCTGCATCTTGCGATGGAAAAGATAAAGACAGCAGTAAATTTTGAAGGGTCTCTTCAGGATTTTTTCGTTTTCATGCGAGAAGATGATCGTTTCTACTTTCCTAACACCGACGAGGGACGCCAGGATTATCTGAACCTAAACAATGAGTATCTCGATGCGATCACGCTGAAGCTACCCGACTATTTCGGTCGCCTGCCGAAGGCACAATTGGAGGTGCGCCGCGTGGAATATTTTAGAGAGCAAACCGGTGCCGCGCAGCACTATGCATCGGGGACCCCCGATGGCTCTCGACCTGGGGTGTTTTATTCGCATATGTCAGATATGTCCACATTGCCCATATTTCAGCTCGAAGATGTGGCCTATCACGAGGGCAGTCCCGGGCATCATATGCAGATATCAATTCAGCAGGAGCTAACCGGCGTGCCCAGATTCCGCACGCAATATCGTAACACCGCGTACACCGAGGGTTGGGGGTTGTATGCCGAATGGCTCGCCAAAGAGATGGGGGCGTTTGAAGACCCTTATTCGGATTTCGGGCGCCTGAGCGGAGAGCTCTGGAGAGCGATTCGCCTGGTTGTCGATACCGGCATTCATGCTCAACAGTGGAGCGAGGAGCGTGCCGCGCAATATTTTATCGACAATTCCGCACAGGCAGAAGGAGCAATACGCTCTGAGATCCAACGTTACATAACCTGGCCAGGGCAAGCGACAGCCTACAAGATCGGCATGATGAAGTTTCAGGAACTTCGCCTAAACGCCGAGTCGGCGCTGGGAAAGAATTTTGATATCAGAACATTCCACGATGTAGTGCTTGGCGTAGGGGCGCTACCAATGCCTTTGCTGGAATCGAGAGTAGATCGCTGGATCGAAAAAGTTCAATCAGAATCGGGGGAGCGGTAGAACGTTGAACTCGCCTTCGAAAACTCATGCGCCATTGTCAGTCATCAGAGTGAACTTCGGGGCTCGACCAGGTCGCTTTTAGTGACGTCTGAAACAGAAAATCACCACGCAACCTGAGGACCATGAAATAGCTTGACTGTCCAATATCAAATTATTCAGACAGTTAGCTTAGTTGGCTTATTCGACATCAGCGTTATACCATACGACCGCACACCTAACATATAACTATGAGAAAAACTAGAATCTGGAGAAAAAAGTGAAACTTACACGGATTTCGATAGGAATTGCAGTTTGGCTGGCATCGACAGTTAGCCCAACACTCACATTCGCGGCTGAAAGTGCTCGCGAGATGGAAGAAGTCGTTGTGACTTCTCGGCGCCGCGATGAATCACAACAGGATGTACCACTTTCAGTAACTGCCTGGGGTAGCGAGGCAATAGATCAGATTAAGCCGACCACGCTTAGAGACTTCGACTCACTCGCCCCCAATGTCTATATCGGAATGAATACTGCAGGACCAGGTGCATCTGCTATTTACATCCGTGGTATCGGCTATGCTGATATTGAAAAAACACAAAGCTCTCAAGTAGGCGTTATTGTTGATGGCATCCAGATGGGGTCTTCCACCGGACAACTGATTGATACCTTTGACGTTGAAAGCATTGAAATCAACCGGGGTCCCCAGGGAGTACTGTTCGGTAAGAACACCATTGGTGGCAATATAGTTGTCAATCGCGTTAAGCCACAATTTAACGACTTCGGCATCAATGCCAGTGCCGAATTAGGCAACTTTGAGACTGAAAGTTTCAAAGTCCGCGTCAACATTCCTTTAATCGAAGACACACTGGCGTTGAAGTTCGGCGTCATCAGCCGGGAACGGGATGGCTACTACGATAATCACAATATCGGCGGCACCGCTGGTGATGTGGATTTCCAATCATGGACAGCAGCACTACGCTGGGCTCCGGCTGATAACTTCGAAGCGATTATGACTTTCGATAATATTGACGATACCAGTCAGATTCCGCCACAGGATCCACGCTACGACGGCAGTAACCCCTTTGTCACTCAAGCCGATAAACGTGAGCCGACCATCTACGATGTTGATCAGTTAGGTATTCAGGCTACCTGGGACATTAGCGAATCTATTACTCTCTACTCCAATACGGGTTGGCATGACGGTCACGATAAGGTGAATCAGGATTTTGATGGTGGTGGTCGAGAGGGTCTTGCAGCTCTGTTTGGTCAACTACATACACTGCGGGACCAGCAATTCGAGACTTTCACGCAGGAATTGCGCTTACATGGATCCTTTGGTGAAAACGTCGATTACATGATGGGCTTTTACTACTATGATTCTGATCTGGATTTTAACCAGAAGACCAACAATGTTTTGCAGCTTGCTCTGGGCTTTGATGCCATTGGTCTGCCATGCGGGGCAATTGGTTTCGCAGACCACGAGACTGTCGGCAATGCCCTTTGTGTGCTTCCGAACTCAAAAAGTACACAGCTGTCCTTCAGTAAGTCCGAATCAACATCTGTCTTTGGATCTATTACCTGGCGACCCATTGAAAAATTGGAACTGATGGTTGGGCTCCGTCAGATTGATGAGGAAACAGAGGCAGGAACCAGTTACTTCGATCATGGGACGGGAACCTTCGATCCTGCTAACGCAGCAACCGAACATGATTTCACCGGTCTTCCCAGTGTTCCCGGGAATAATTACGTATCAGAGGACGATTGGGACGATACGATCTGGACAGGTTCTGTACTGTATTCAATCACTGATTCAAATCGTGTCTACTTCAACTACTCTGAAGGTTATCGCTCCGGTGGATTCAGCATCCGATCTGCCAGAGATGCGTCAGAGGCACCGTTCAACCCAGAAGAAGCTTCGCAGATCGAGATCGGTATAAAGAACGAATTTCTTGACGGCGCACTGCAACTCAACCTTGCTTACTGGGAAATTGAAAGAGACGGCGCTCAGTTCTCATCGATCATCACCCTACCCGGCGGTTCGATACCAGGAACTACCACCATTATTAATAATGCAGGTGAGACGATTACCGATGGCTGGGAGTTGGAAGGTCGCTGGTTAATCAACGACAACTTTACGCTGAGTTTCAATTACGGCACGACAGATGCTGAAAACAAGGCATTTTCACTGCCCTGCGACAACGTCGATGGCTGTACATCCAACATCCCAGGCAACCCACCTGATCCTTCAGGTACGGTTAGGGTGCTCGGCGGCAACAATGATACCCGCCAGCCGGAAGAGAGTATGGCAATTAATCTGTCCTATGTGCAGGATATGGGTAACGGAACATTCTTTGCCTATGCTGGGTACAAACACACAGGTGATTATTTGCTCGCCGGTACAGGTGCTGGCGCAGGCGTCAATACCTTCGACGGTGACTATCAACTCTGGGACGTAAGAGTCGCATACGACCTTCGCCTTAAGAATGAAGCGGTGCTGAGCCTTTCACTGTTTGGTAAGAACCTGACAGATGAAGAGTATCGTGAGCAGGCATTGTTCCTTGGCGGTGGTACCTTCAACCTGCCCAGTGGTGGTCCCAACACCGGCTTCCAGGGTTGGGGCGCTCCCCGAACCTACTCATTTGAGGTCAAGTACTCTATGTAGTGCTGAAGCTTTAAATCGGTGAAACACTAAGGGCTGCAATCGCAGCCCTTTTTTTAAATAATTGGGGTCGAATAATTCGGGTCGGAGTAAAATTTACATTTTTATGACATCACTGACCCAGACATTATTCAGAAGATCCTGGATGACATCGAAGCACAACCACCACGAGTAAACCTGTGACAGCTATTCAATCCTAAAACATTCTCGGAGAAACAAGCCACATCACCCCTGCCCGATATAAATATCTTTTCAGTGATCAACCCGCCCCATGACGCATTATCTGAACATATGCCTTGATACCCATGACAAAATTATCAAGCCCGGTGTAACAGCCACATCACCATAGACTTCCCGTAGACTTCTGCCGATCAGATCGAATCCGTCTGCTTCCCAAGACGATACATCTGAGGCACCCCTTCCCCCGCGTGTTCTCACCGAAATTTGCTCATCGGCAACAATACTCTCTACATAGGCTTGTACGCTCTCTGGTGTGTCCCTCGGGTGAACGCGAAAATTCACCGTAGCAATGGCTTCGATCGGTAGCACATTCGTTTTTACGCTACCGGATAACATCGTAGGCGCAGTCGTAGTCCGCAGCATGGCGTTAGCGAAGGTCACATTGCTCAGTTGACTGTCGATGACACCATCGAACAACCAGCGATTAGCGAATAACATTCGCATCGGAAAATCAAAATAGCGGCTGATTCCGTCAAACATGATCGCACTCAAACCTTGTAACCCACCCGGCATGGGGTTTTCTTCGAGTTTATTGATCGCTTTTGCCAACACACCCACAGCATTATTTTTTGGAGGCATAGAGGAATGGCCACCCGCTGCTGTAGCAACAATATCCAGCGTCACACTACCTTTTTCAGCAACATTGATTGCTGCAATCAAATTATCTACTCCCGGGAACATACCTTTAAACAGGAATGAGCCTTCATCCAGGGACCAGGCAAGTTGCACATTGTTCTCTTTCAAGTAAGCAGTCACTGCACCTGCGCCCTCTGGACCGCCAACTTCTTCATCGTGTCCAAAGCTCAAATAGATAGTTCGCGCTGGCTTAAACCCATCAGCAATCAAAAATGTCGTCGCTTCCAAGATGCCAACAACGCCGCTTTTGTCATCTAATGCACCCCTCCCCCAAACAATGCCATCAACTATCTTGCCTTCGTAGGGCGGGTGCTCCCACTTGTCTTCAGACCCCGGGATAACAGGTACAACATCGTAGTGTCCTGTTATTAAAATTGGCTTCAAGCTCTCATCACTACCCTGCCATTTGTACAGCATTGTTTGATTCAACATGACTAGCTCAAGTTCATTGTTGACTGCTGGATAGGTATCTTTAACCCACCTGATAAACCCTAAGAACGCCGCGTCATTCTTGTCTGCTTCCGATTGGTTCGAAACAGTCCTGTAGGTAATTGACTCAGAGAGATGTTTTGCTGCACTGTCTGCATCTATTTCAATGTTAACCGGCGTTACATCAGCCATGGGCGGAGGCGTATGCATGAATGTACGCACCACGATGACAGCAACTAAAATAAGTAATAGTCCACCAATATGTTTCAACAACTTCATTCGATTCAGTCCAAAATTTTGATGAATTAGACCAGACCTCTTCTGTCAACGAAATAATTGGGGGCGGGATAATTGGGGGCGCGTCATAACCCGGGGTAAAGTACCGTGTTGGTTTCCGATATCAAATGTGTATAGATACTAATAGTTTATCTATGTCTTTTTATTAATCAGCCAGTTGCTATTCTTATATGGCGGCGAAGGAAGGATTCGAACCCTGAGCCATGCTTTTTCCCGCCTCCCCACGCCCCCTGATGCCTTGTAAATCAGGGAGTTAAAAAATGGACCTGGCATTAGAGGGCATCAGAAGGCGTGAGGATGGTCCCATGCGCACATGGCCTACCCTGGTCTCGTCTCCCAGACTAGTACCAAAACGGGGTGGGCCATGCCATCAGCATGCGTATTCCAGACGAAGCCTGCCACCCATTCCACGCGAATACTGCCACTGATCGGGACAACTATGTCACGTCGCACACTTACAGGATCGGTTGACTTAGCGGACCGGCAGGCATATGCTTTGGCATATGCTATCTAAGCCAGAGGATATTCGAGTGTCAACTTCTGAACGCCATGTACGCCTCTTTCGCAATGGGCGCAACCAAGCCCTACGCATCCCTCGCGAGTTCGAACTGGAGGGTGATGAAGCACGCATCCACAAGGAAGGTGACCGGCTGATCGTGGAGCCAATCCGTAAAGGCAGGCTGCTGGCGCTGCTAGCCTCTCTGGATTCCTTGACTGAACCCTTCCCCGATATCGATGATGACCTGCCTCCATTGGATGACGTACAGCTATGAGTGACTCCCTGGCGTATTTACTGGATACCAACATCCTGTCAGATCTTGTCCGCAATCCGCAAGGCGTAATAGCAGCTCAGATCACCAAGGCAGGCGAGGATACTGTCTGTACCAGCATCATTACAGCCGCAGAACTCCGCTATGGCGCAGTCAAGTCAAACTCTGCAAAGCTTGCCCAACGCATTGACATAATCCTTTCGGCACTGGAAATCCTGCCACTGGAAACACCCGCCGACGACCAGTATGCATCATTGCGCCATCACCTCACACGCCAGGGAACACCCATTGGACCAAATGATCTACTGATTGCTGCTCACGCACTCGCAAATGACCTTACAGTTATAACCGCCAATGTCGGGGAATTCTCCCGGGTGCCGGGGCTGAAAGTGGAGAATTGGCTACAGGCGTAGTCTGCTTTTGAAGCAGCAGTTGATAATCCACAGTAGGGAGGCAACGAGCACCGAATCTCTCAACCCAGGATCGTGTCCTCCTCGGTTTCTGGTCGTTATTTCTGAATCCCAAGCGTATTGTTAGAGCCGCAATAATCATCAAGCCTTCCACCCTGCTGACATTCCATAGCGCCCTGAAGAAACGAAAATACCGGCTTCTGTACTCACCAGGTGGCGGGAGGAAACCAGGCCCAAAGGGACCATCAAGAGCAGTCATTGATGCCATCGTTGCGATGAAACGACGCAACCCCCGATACGGCCGTCCCGGCATTGCCCAGCAGATCAACCTCGCCTTTGGTCTGGAACTCGACAAGGATGTTGTACGTAGAAATCTTGCTACCCACTACCGTCCTGATCCCAACAACCGAGGCCCTTCCTGGCTAACGACAATAGGTCATGCGAAAGACAGCTTGTGGAGTATCGACCTATTCCGGTGCGAATCGATAGTACTGAAAAGTCACTGGGTAATGGTCGTGATGGATCAGTACACGCGCAGGATTATTGGCTTTGGTGTGCATGCTGGGAATGTTGATGGCCCGGCATTGTGCCGGATGTTCAATCAGGCGACGTCTAAGCAAAGCTGGCCAACTTATCTTAGCTCTGACAACGACCCGCTATTTCAATACCATCGATGGCAAGCCAATCTGCGGGTACTTGCAATAGACGAAATCAAGTCATTACCACATGTACCAATGTCGCATCCATTTGTTGAACAATTGATTGGAAGTATTCGGCGAGAGCTACTCGATCACACCTTGTTTTGGACTGCGACGGACTTGGGAGATAAGTTCCGTGAACATCAGCGCTATTACAACGAGTGCCGGACTCATTCTGGGAGGGCTGAAAGTACTCCAGCAATTTCGGCCGAGACAACGGTTGCGGATATCAACCACTACCAGTGGAAATCGCACTGTCGTGATTTGTTTGAGCTACCAATTGCCGATTGAACTTGTCATTCGCCAGGGACACCTTTGGAGCTTCGTCCGACTGGGTGTCCCCCGGTTCCTTGTAGGGACGGAGACTACCGGAATGGCGCAGTTTTTGTCGGAACGCTTGGGGCTTTGGTCAGGGGAGAGGGATGAATCTGAACAGCCTATGGGCTGTTCAGACCCTGCGGGCTTCGCCGCCGGTGGCGGCTCGTTTCAATTTGCTAGTACAAATTGTCGAACCCTCGGTACCTTTTATGGCAAAATTCAAGACATGACGAACGAAGCCATACCTCCAGAAAAGCCAAAGAGAGTAAAACCAAAAAGAGTCTATTCTGACAAGTATTCTGACCATTTAGAACCACGCTATTGGACCACTTGGCTTGGTTTGGCCTGTATGGTCATTATCGCTCACCTGCCCACTCGCGTTTCAATGGCTGTCGGAATACTCGCCGGTCATTTGCTGTACTTTTTTGGCCACAATAGAAGACGTATCACCACGATCAATATTGGTTTATGTTTTCCAGAGCTCAGCGAACCAGAGCAGAAAAAACTCATCAGACAAACCACCGTAGATAGCGGTATCGGATTCGTTGAGATGTGTATTTCGTGGTTCAACCACACGAAAATCAAACCCGACATGATCGAGATACAAGGTGACCAGAACCTATACGACGCTGCCGGCGAAGGCCGCGGGGTCATCCTCGTCGGCGCTCATTACACTACTCTCGATTTGGGCGGGCTCCTCATGGCTCAATGCCGCAGGGTCGGTGTCATGTACCGGGCTAACAAAAACCCGCTATTTGATCTCATCGTTAGGAATTCACGAAAAAAATTCTGCGAGACGGTCATTGAGCGAAGCGACATGCGCAGTGTGATTCGCTTCATTAAAGATGGCGGAGTCATGTGGTACGCACCTGATCAGGACTACGGACCCAAACAAGCAGTATTCGCGCCATTTTTTGGCATCGAAGCCGCAACCATCACAGTGATTCCACGTCTCGTTAAAGTAAACAATTCACCTGTGCTCATTCTCAGCCATCATCGTAAGCCCAACAACGGTGGCTATATTGTCTCAATAAGCGAACCCGTAAAGGACTACCCGACAGGAAATGATCGAGCAGATGCAACCAGGATCAATGCACTACTGGAAAGTGAGATTCGGAAATACCCTGAGCAGTACATGTGGCTGCATCGAAAATTCAAGACCCGCCCGGAAGGCGAAGACAGGATCTACCCTAAGAAAAGATAGACCCAAAAAAATCGACCCAAAAAAATAGACCCACCAGAACATTTAACACGTCGTGCACGCTGTTTGGATAACAAGGATAAATTTTCATCCCCGCTCTCGAATCCGGACCGACTCAGCTGAAAGCGCTGCTCGATTGTCAGGGTCTAGATTAGCCGGGAATCTCATCCTGATCATGGCTCTAATATAGGGGGTAAGGTCATCCTCAGCCTTGTGATGCTAAAATCGATTAGAACTGATAAAGGGAAAGACGAAATGCCTGAGATTGGGGACGATGAAAGAAAGCAGTTTTTTGAGGATGGTTTTCTCATTATCAGGAATGCTGTGTCGAGTGAGTTAGTTGCTCGGGCCCGAGCACTGATAGAAGAGGCGATTCCGAGGGATGAGCGACATCTGCTGGTGCCAGGCAATTTAGCGACTCATGTTGATGTAACAGGTTTGTTCAATCGCAGTACGCTTGCTGACACCATGAAGCGTTTGATGGGTCCTTTCCCCCCGATTATCAGTTCTCAGGTTGCGGTAACGCCGCCATTCAATCAGTCGGGAGGAAAACCGGGCATCCATGTGGATGGTGGCTGGAGTGGCGTCATACCGGAGTCGGCAGAGGAAATCGACACAACGACCTGTCGGCCAAAGGATGCGGCAAAATACTTTGGCGAGAACGATGAGAAGCGAGGGACTAACGATGGCCTTCTTTGGATGAACCCTGAAAGAACTTTGTCCTATGGAAGCTATACAGCACTCGTTGGCGTTGCGCTCAATGATCAGCACGAGCCAGGGAATGGGCAACTGGGAGTGTTAAAAGGGACGCATAAAGATGTCGAGAACTGCTTCAAAGCGCAGAGGGACGCTGGAGGAATTGTTGGGCCTGAAGGTCCTGGCTGGCCCAGAATAGGGATCGGCAAGAGCGGCAAACCTTATACCAACGGATTGCCAGATGATATTAGGAAGATTGCAGAACAGAGGGCGGAGGATGGTGAGCCAACTGAGAATTGGCCCTGGCCAGAGTTGACACCCGTTTTGCTGGGCGCCGGTGATGCTGTGATTGCATTACATAGTTGTCCTCACACACCCACGCCTAATTTTGGTCCAAACCCGCGCATGAATATTTATTTTAGGATTCGCAGGTTGCGTGAAGGCAATTCGAATGAGGGAACCAGACGCGTCGCTCATGGCGTAAGCGATCATCCGGATCGAGGATATTTTGGCCAGTTCCTTGAGTATCCCGACGATTATGATCCCTGGTCGACTAGCATCGATAAGCTTTGTGATCACTGGAGTGAGTGGGATGGTATGCAGTCCCTCACCAGATCTTGATGGTCAACCCGATCGTCTGTAGGACAGTAGATCATTGGCTATTCAGACATTGACTATCCTCAACCGAAAAACTGCTCCACAGACTTATTTTCGCAAAAAGTATCCCAATCAGGATACTTTTAAAATCTCGGAAAACACTCTTTAAAATAGCGCTTCACTTCATCACTCAGCCAGGTTCGTTTGACATAATGATCGTACCGCTGGCAGCGAACATCCCGCCGACGCCATGACACACTGATATTTTCGCATCATCTATCTGGGCAGGCGCGATACCACGCATCTGTCGAACACTCTCCTGTAATGCATACATGCCGTACATGCCAGAATGCATATAGCTCAGACCACCACCATTTGTGTTCAATGGCAGGCTGCCACCCGGCGCAGTCTGCCCCTCTTCAATAAATGCACCTGCCTCTCCTCGACCACAAAAACCCAAATCTTCCAGGCCATAAAAAGGCAGGTGGGCAAATGCGTCATAGATCATCAGGTGATCAACATCTTTATGGCTAATTCCAGATTCCCTGAAGGCCTTCGCACCACTCACCTGAAACGCCTTCGAAACTGTCATATCCTGCATCTGGCTGATCATCGGCGTTTCAACGCCTTCACCGGTACCGACTATATAAACGGGCTTGGTGGGGAAATCCTTTGCTCTCTCGGCAGAAGTCAGAATCAATGCACCACCACCATCGGTAACAAGACAGCACTCGAGTTTGGTAAATGGGTAGGCAATCATCCGAGAGTTCATCACATCATCAACGGTAAGGGGGTCCTGTTGGGAAGCTCGCGGATTCATCCCTGCCCACTGACGTTGAACGACAGCGACAGAGGCTAACTGTTCCAAAGTGGTACCGGTTTCCTTCATGTACCGCAGAAACGGAATCGTAAAAACAGTTGGCGCGCCCATGGGACCATAAGGCGATTCGAACTGGCCCTGGAGTGATGCTGGTACACCGCGAAACCCACCACGACCGACACCAGACCGCCCGCTTTCCCCATGTGTGATTAACACGGTGCTGCATAATCCTTCATTGATTGCAGCAGCAGCGTGACGGACATGCAGCATGAAGGAGCATCCCCCCACCATAGTACCGTCCGCCCATTGCGGAACGATACCCAGATAATGTGCAACCGCGACAGGTGACTCACCAGCACTGGCTATGCCATCAATATCTGATGGTTTTAGTCCGGCGTCTGCCAGTGTGTTTAACGCCGCATCCGCGTGAAGCTGAATCTGACTCATGCCAGGAATTTTCCCCAGCTCCGTTGTTTCTGCCGCCCCGACAATTGCTACTGAATGAGGTTTCATAATGCACCTCCTGCTGGCCGAAAATATGGCAGGGAAATTTCTTCCGTCAGCGTTTCGAACGTCACCTCTAACGGCATATCAAGCAACAGCGCTTCAGGTGTTTGCTCAACCTCTACAAGATTGGTCATCATTCTCGGTCCTTCCCTGAGCTCTACCACGGCAATGGCATAGGGGCCGTCAAACGCAGGATGTGGGAGATGATTGATGACATAGCTGTATAACGTCGCCTTGCCGGAAGCGGCGAATACTTCCACTTCTCTGGAAGCACAGGCCGGGCAAAATGGTCGTGGCGGAAAATAAGTCGCGTCACAAGACTGGCAACGCTGCAGGCGTAATTCATCTTTCTTTGTGCCTTCCCAGAAATGAGCTGTTTCAGGTGTCGCCACCGG
>JABJED010000217.1 GCA_018665025.1 Gammaproteobacteria bacterium | reverse complement strand
GCCGATGCAACCACACGTCTACTTTGATCTTGATGGAACCCTGACCGACCCTTATGAGGGTATCCACGACACGCTCGCTCGGGTTGCCGATCTCAATTGCCGTATGTTCGTCGCCACCAGCAAACCTCGCATCGCGGCGAAGCGCATCGTCGATCACTTTGAGATGGGGCAGTATTTCGACACAGTCTATGGCTGCGAACTGGATGGCACTCGCGCCAACAAGGTTGATCTCTTAGCCTATGCTGTCGAGCAGAACCCCGAGGCCACATTCCGCGTCATGATCGGTGATCGCAAGCACGACTTGCTGGGCGTCGTTGCTAACGACATTAAGCCCTTGGGCGTTTCTTACGGTTACGGTTCAGTTGACGAACTCAATAACGCCGGGGCTGCCGAAATTGCACACACGACCAACGATCCGGGCAATATTATTGCGCGTTGGTTGTCCTGATGGACTTATCCAATTGGAGAACCCGATGAATCGCATTGCTGTCATTACCCTCGGCTCACTGCTGGTCACCGCTTGCGGTCAATCCGAGTCTCCTGCGCCACCGATGTCCTCCGACCGTATCATCCACTGCGGCGCGATGATTGATGGCGTATCAAACGAGGTGCTATCACAGCGTTCAATAGTCATTCGTGACCATCGTATTACCCAAATCATCAGTAAATCTCCGGCACAGGTGGCCGATGCAGAGATCCTCGACCTCAGTGACTACACATGCCTGCCTGGGTTAATCGATATGCATGTCCACGTCGATGGTGTTCCTGAGGATTTCGACGACTACACGATTTATCTCAGACGCACACCCGAGGAAGCAAAGGCACTTGCTGCGAAACTCGGCAAGATCATCCTCGATTCCGGGTTTACCACAGTGCGAAATGTCGGCACCTACCAAGCGTGGGTAGCAAGAGACCTTCGCGACCAGATCGACGCAGGCGACGTTATCGGGCCGCGCATTCGATTCGCGGGTCCTTATCTGACAATCCCGCACGGCGGCGGTGACTTGTATATACCGGGCGTCGACGACAGCCAGATCCCGGACAACTTCCGCATGGGCGTTGCGCGCGGTGCCGATGAGTTCCGCGCAGCGGCAAAGGCCAACGTTGACGGCGGCGCCGACTTCTTAAAGATCATCGCCTCCGGTGCCGTGTTCGGCTACGGCGGTGTACCCGGCGCACCGGAAATGACGCCCGAGGAGATTCAGGCCGTGGTCGATGTCGCGAAGGCCGCCGGCATCAAGGTCACCGCCCATGCGCACAGCGCCGAGTCTATTAAGGATGCCATTCTAGCAGGTGTTGATTCCATCGAGCACGCATCGCTCGGCGATGACGAGTCCGTAGCACTAGCCGTCGAACACGATGTCGCATTTTCAATGGATGTCTACAACGGCACCTATACGGCGGAAGTCGGAGAAGCACACGGCTACGCCGCAGAATTCATGCAGAAAAATGAAGACACGACGGAAGCACAACGTGCCGTGTTCAGAAAGGCGCTAGACGCAGGTGTGACATTGATGTTTGGCACCGATCTCGGTGTTCTGCCGCATCATCTCGGCGCGAAGCAATTCGCAGAGATGGTCAAGCACGGTATGGATCCGATGCACGTCATACAGTCAGCGACTTCAATTCCGGCAAATCACATGGGACTGGAATCCGATGTTGGGGCGCTTACAACCGGCCGCTACGCAGACATCGTTGCTGTACGCGGCAATCCTGTCGACGACATTACCTTACTGCAGAACGTCAGTTTTGTGATTAAGGGTGGTGAAGTGATCAATCGTCAGAGCGAGCCAACCATGACGGATGCTCATACAGAGTAACCTCGACCGCATCATCCGGATTAATCATTCCGGCAACCTCAACCGTGCCAACGATACCGCGGTTTAGTTTCGCGGCATTGACCACCCACTACCGAAAAACTACCCCACTAACTTCTTTTTGCAAAAAACCCCAATCAAGATACTTTTGAAGTCCAGGATAAATGCGCTTTAAACTTCCTGTCCTCCGGGACGTAGTGTCGGGGTCAGCGCTTCGAATGTTTCAAATGGTCCTTCGTAATCGGGTGCGAGCATGCGTTCAATCCATGCGACCAAGTGGCGTGCATTTTTGTTCATGTATGAACCTGCCGTCGGGTCGGTCCAAGCCTGGTAGATGTTGCCCCAGATTCCAAAGTCACCGAAGGATGGTCGCCCACCAAGGAGGTAGGGCCGCGTTGCGAGATAGGTGTCGAGTTTTGCGACCACAGATTCAAACGACCTCTGAAGGTGCGGGATGTTCGGCCTCGAGATACTCAACAATGGGATGGAATCTTGCATGGTCGATCCATCAGGAAGAAACAGCATCGGAATAAATTTTACCTGTGCTCCCGCAAAAACGTCAATGCGCGCCGATGGCCTATGTCAATATTACAAACTATTTATCGTGATCAAAACCTATCTTTGATTTGATTTGATCCGCTTCGCTTCAGGCCTATATACCTTTTATTGCCGCCCGTTTTATCAACTCGATACCCGATCGACGAGGCACCTTCCTTCTTTCACGCGAATAGTGCTACATTCTCACCAGAAGCACTGCTCTATTCATGAAGTGCGCATTCTACGCCTGAGGTGAATCAATATGAGTCAAACCACTCCAGTGGTAACGTTCAGAAGTTATGGGTTTTTAGGCTTTCTTACATTGCTTAATGTAATGAACTTTGTTGATCGGCAGTTGTTGGCCAGTTTTTCAAACTTTATCGTTCCAGATCTTGGCCTGAGCAATACGCAGTTCGGACTTCTAACGGGACTGATTTTTCTCACGTTTTATTCTGTCGCCGGGCTTTTTATGGGTACCCTGGCTGACCGGATCCATCGAACCCGTTTTATTGCGGTAGGCCTTGGACTTTGGAGCCTTTTAACCGCCGCTTCTGGTTTTGCTAAAGGCTTTTTATCAATGGCTGCGCCTCGGATGTTGATTGGTGTGGGTGAGTCAATACTAACGCCAACATCGATGTCGTTACTTGCGGACCGATTCCCATCCCATCGTCTCGGTTTTGCGTCAGGTTTTTATTATATGGGCGTCCCCATTGGGGTTGGGGTTAGTCTGCTCATCGTTGGCTATATGGGGCCGGCCATTGGTTGGCGTAATTGTTTTTATTTACTGGGTGCCATTGGTCTTGCCCTTGCCGTTGTGATGTATTTTTTGAAGGATCCCAAGCGATCTATTGAAGCCCACAAAGCAGGGCCGGCCATAGCCCGCCCAGGGTTCCTGGAGCTACTAAAAGTGTTGATGGGCGCACTGAGAGCGTCACCGGCGCTAATGATGACCATCGGCGGTGGGGTTGCCTTTCATTTTATCCTGGGTGCCGCCACGTTTGACCAATTGTGGTATGTCCAGGAACGGGGTTTTGATAAAGCCGAAATTGCTCAGATTACCGGATGGATCGGGATCACAGCCGGCATCGCTGGCAACCTCTTTGGCGGGCTGGGGGGCGACTATTTCCTGAAAAAAACCGGCGTGGGTCGCCCGATGTTCTTATTTTTCGTGATGCTTGCTTTAGCGCCCATTAATATTGCCTACCGTCTGGTCGAACCAGATCATTGGGTGTTTTGGTTAGGTGTGGCTGCAGGCTTTTTTCAACTCGGCTGCTTTTATGGACCCACCTTCGCGACCGTTCAGGAACTGGTCCCAGAAGAGATTAGAGCAACCGTGGTGGCCTTTTATATCCTGCTCTTGAATATGGCCGGTGTGGCAATTGGAGTCAGTCTTGCAGGGATCTATATCGATTACCTGATCGATATCAAAAGCCCAGAGCCTTACACCCAGGCGTTACTTTGGTTTACTGTCATATCACTGTCGGCAATTCCGCTCTTTTACTTCGCGGGTCGGCGCTACGAAGCAGATAAGGCTCGGCTTAATCCCCTTACGCAGACTAATGTCAAAGGATGAAAGTAAAGCGGGCTGAGTTGGACCGAATCACATCGAAGCTGAACCCTATCGGGACACCCTATCGGTATTCGATTCATTGGTGGCTGTTCCACCGGTAACCCATGCCATAAACAGTTTCGATACAGTCAAACTTCTGGTCAAGTACCTGGAATTTCCGCCGGATTCGTTTGATATGCGAAGTAATCGTACTTTCATCAACGACCATCTGGGCTTCCTGCATGAGTTGCTCCCGATTCTTCACGTGCCCAACCCGCTTGACCAGCGCGTAGATCATCCAGAACTCTGTCAACGTCAGCTCTACCACCACTTCGTTCCAGCGACAGGTGAGCCGCTGCACATCCATATAGAGAAGACCCTCTGAGATCGTCGTAGTGCTTGAATCCTCATCAGAGGCAAGCGCTTCGATGCGGCGAAACAGTGCAGCCACTCGAGCAACCAGGTGAGGCAAGCTGACATCCTTGGTCAGGTAATCATCTGCACCCATTCTGAGACCACTAACGATGTCAATGTCGTCATCCCGGGCACTCAGGAATATGATCGGTAGAGTGCGCGACTTTGCCCTTAGCCACTGGCACAGGGCAAAGCCACCATCAACCTCGTCACCAAGCCCGATATCAATGATCGCCAGATCGGGTAGTTTGGACTGGAAGACTTCCTGAGCCTGCATCCGGTTTGCGTAGGCATCCACGCGATAACCCTGCCTGCCGAAAACATCTGTATAGTTTTCCCTCAGCAGGTTGTCGTCTTCAATAATAGCCAGTCGATAGTTCATGAACAATTTCCCTTAACAGCGGTGTTAAGTTTGCAACCGCCCTATTACTGACACAATTGATCAGTAGTACAACACAAACAGCTCTCTAAGATGCCCCATTTCCAGTGCTTAATAAAGCTTACACACACTCCAATGGCGGAACTGTGTTTTTGTTTAATAACCTGAGGAAACAAGATGAAACCAAAATCACTCGTAGCGGCCATGGCATTAGCCGGACTGACTGTCGCAGGATCCATCAGCCCAGCATTGGCTGATTCATCAAAAGAGCAGCAAAGGTCCGCGGCTACTGGACTCGTCATCGGCGCTGTCGCCGGAGGTCCAATTGGCGCTTTCACCGGCGCGGTACTTGGCGGCGAAATATTCGGCAGACTGTTTGAACATCGACGGGTTAACAATGAGCTAACTGTCCATGTCGCGGATCTGACCGGTAAGCTGAATGCATCCCAAACCAGCCATGCACAAAAAGACCAGGTGATCACAGCCCTTAACCAGGATCTGGACAAAGTATTGTCTATACAATCATCAACGGCCAAATCGCAGCAGCTGCCCGTACAGTTTCGAACGGCTTCTGATGTACTGGAGCCACAATACGAATCTGAACTTAAACAGATTGCCAATGTACTTCGCAGGAACCAGGATGCCACCGTCACGCTATCTGGGTTTGCAGATCGTCGAGGCGATGACCAATTTAACCAAGCACTGTCCGAGAAACGAGTCCGCAGAGTCAAACGATTCCTGGTCAGCAGTGGCGTGAATTCAACCCAGGTCATTGGCACAGCTTTTGGAGAAACCAGGCCACTGGATTCAGCAGAGTCACTAGAGAGCAACTTCTTCGACAGACGCGTGGTCGTTGAGCTTAAGTTAGACATAGATCGAAACCTCGCTACCCGTTAGCGACGTAAAGGGCTGGCATCACGCTGGCCCTTTCTTCAACCTCCTTGAGTACTAAAGATAGCTGCCTCGAGTACGAGTTACGCCGCGCGGTACTATAAAAGGCGGTGTTCGTCCTACCAATGTTTCGATTAGCAACAACTCCTGATCATCATGATTCTTAAACGGTGCTGGAATAATTCGCTGCGAAGCACTCTTATCGGCAAGAATATAACGTGGTGCCGTATGGTGATCTGAGACGATGGTTTCGGTGATACCTGGATTGTCCCTTGTCGTCACATCAGAAGTACCGTAACAGACACACACGTAAGACAAGTCAGGTTCAGCCTCGACGTAGACGCCGGTACCACGAACGCCGATGACCGCGTTCGGCGTGGAGATATCGGTTCTTCTGGAGGCAAGAACCGACAGTGCTTTGCCCCGTTCAAGCGTAAATGCAGTACTAATAATACCGGGTGTAGCAGTTCTGCCAGGCAGGGTCATTATTGAATTACTTCTCAAGATGAATGCATCTTTTTGAACCACAAAAACAACAAAACTTCGATCAAAGGTTTCTATGATGTCGCCTGGGTTAATCAGTGTTAGGACAGAAGCGGGAACGCCGTTGACGTGTACGTCACCGGTTAACGCTTGGATAGATCGGCCAGCGGGTAACTCAGAGGTCAGGCCAGTTGAACTAATACTGCAACCGGCGGTTGTAGTGAAGGCTGCGGAGGCAAGCAGGTGCAGCAAAAATCGCCTGCGATTTTCATCGATTTCCGATAAGCTTGCCATCGTCTAACTCTCTCAGTCTTTATAGAAGTCACATGAAACCTATGGTTCTAATCATCGCGGTTGCTATGGCTCTAGCGGCATTAGTTTCACCAGTTTCACCTGCTTACGCAGAACCATACGGCTCGGGCTGGTATGGTGAAATTCAGGCTGTTTACGAACGAGACGATAACATAAGTCGTACTTACAAACGCGACAAGGTCAGCGATAACGTAGCCTATATTAGCATTGGCGGGGGATATTCCAGGAAGCACGGCGATCGTGCTCAACTGATTCTCTCCGCTTACCTCGCTCAATCTAAGCATGACGAATATGATGCGCTGGATTCTATGGCGTTGTCTCTGGGCGCCGACTACACGTTCCAGCTCAACACTGATTACAACGTTTCCTGGTACAAAATTAAGCTTCAGGCAACACACTTTAAGTTCAAAGACAGCGATCCCCGGGAAGGCGTTCAATTAGAGGCGGATCTCTCCTTCAACAAACGTTTGACCCTAGCCGCGACTGGCAGAATCGGATACCGAATTAAAGATTATGTCTTTGTCGGTAAATCTGGTGCCGAAGAAGCCAACGATGCGGCCTTCGATACGAGTTCGCAGGAAATCTATCTAGGCGCTGACTATCAGTTTCGAACGCAAGCTACTTTTTTTGCAGAATACGTTTTCAGGCATGGTGACATTCTTTCAACGGTTGCCGGCTTGGTGCCATGGTGGCGCCGAAATTATGACGCGAGAACACCTGATCGTGCCTTTGAAAAGCCCTGCACCGCACCGTGTGTGGCCAGCTACGCTTACCGTACCCGTGGTAATACCAATCTCGTGACCCTCGGGTTTGGATTCCCGTTTAGGAAGGTCAATATTGACGTGACCGCCAGCCACTACAAATCGAAAGGCGACAACAGCGAAACCTATAAAGACACTTTCTACAAAGTAGGTTTGCTTTGGAATTTCTAGCGGTACACGACGGTGGACAGCACCATAATCACAGTTAATTTTCTTCAGCTAAACAACAATAACTAAGCGCTAAGTATTGCTTAGGGACCACCGAATTTACCGCCCAAGTCAGGTCGCGGATATCGCAAATGTGCCCAAAGGGGCTGCACCCGTCTGAATCTGTTACAAGTGTGGGAAGGATTAGTCGCACTTTACGCGCTAATTACCCAACATCTTCCCGCAACGAAGTAATCAGTTAATCCCACTAGCTAGGCTAGATTGGCCAACGCGAAGCATCAGTTATCGGAGCTGCTCTACCGCCCTTTTCTGACAATAGTTTGACGCCGAGCAAAAACAATTCCTATAAGAATGTGCCGAGGTCAGGAAAGTTGGCGACCGCAGACGACGGGAAACCCACGAGCACTGGCAAATCCCCATGACACGTGGTTTAGTGCTGTTTTGAAATTCAATGTCGGAGAGAAAATGATCAGTTCAGGCCCACTAGAAGATAGACTAGCGATTCGGGAATTGGTTGATTCCTATAACGATGCAGTCATGAGAAAAGACGGCGATGCCTGGGCAGAAAATTGGCGCGACGACGCCACCTGGGAGCTGCCCGGCGCAGGCCCGATCACAGGTAAGGAGAACTTCTTTCCCATGTGGCAGCAAGCCATGAGCGCTTTTGCATTCGTGGGGTTTTTTGCCTCAGCCGGACCGATGACCATTGACGGCGATACGGCCCACGCGACCTGGTACCAGCAGGAATTCCTGCACCAGACAGATGGCGTAAAACGAAATGTCACAGGGCAGTACGAAGACGACTACGTCAAAGTTGATGGCCGATGGTATTTTCAGAAGCGTGTCTACCTTGTTCTGAATGCTGAGGAAACCAGCGGATAACTTGAACCCGCCTCACGAACCCGGGAAAGTTATTAAGGAATCCCGGCAACTTTTTCATCTGGCCTTTCCACTCATGGGTGCCCAACTGGCACAGATGGGTATGGGAGTGGCCGACACCATTATGGCGGGCCGGTATTCATCTGCCGACCTGGCAGGCGTGGCCCTCGGAACGAGTATCCTCTGGCCCAGCATGATGCTGGTGTTCGGCGTCGTTCAAGCCCTTACACCAACTATCTCACAACTAAATGGCGCCAGAGCCTATAGCGATATCGGCGCGGTCCTAAGGCAGGGGCTATGGCTGGCACTGGCAGCAAGCCTGTTTGTCATTGTAATCCTTAACAACGTAGAACCTGTTTATACCCTGATGAACGTCGACCCTGTTGCGGTCGCGATATCAGTCCCCTATTTGCAGATGTGCTCGTTCGGTATGCCGGCACTACTGTGTTTTTTCTGCCTCAGGTTTCTGGCCGATGGTACAGGCTATACGCGTCCTGCCATGTATATCGCCATCACTGCATTAGTGTTCAAGATTCCACTCAACTACGTGCTTATTTATGGCAAGTTTGGCCTGCCGGAAATGGGTGGCGTTGGTTGCGGGCTAGCCCAGGCAATCATGATGTGGTTTCAGCTGATCCTGGTACTTATTGTAGTTACCCGCAAGCGGTTCGACTACACCGGCTGGCGTTCCAAGTTCTCTTGGCCAGACTGGAAGGTCATCAAGCCATTACTGGTAATCGGCATACCTATCGGGACTACCATGTTCGCGGAGATGGGTCTGTTTTCGTTCACCACCCTGCTGCTGGGACAGTTTGGTGCAGCCGTTGTTGCGTCCCACAATATCGCCATGAATCTTAATGCAGTGTTTTTTATGCCGCCAATGGCACTCGGCATGGCAGCAACCATCAGAATAGGATTTAGGGTTGGCGCGAACGAAATAACCGGCGCCAGAACAACCGCATTAATCGCATTTCTTGCCACAGCGTTGGTCGCAATCATTGGCGCGATCCTTATTTACCTGTTCAAGGAAGTGCTGGTCAGCCTTTATACAACCGAACAGGCCGTCATGAACCTGTCGATAACATTGTTGCTGTTTGTCGTGTTCTTCCTGTTTTTTGACGCCACCCAGTCTGTCTGTATCGGCGCACTCCGGGGTTATAAAGATACAAAAGTGCCTATGTGGCTGGCTATACTTAGCTACTGGGGAGTAGGTTTGCCGACACAAATCCTGTTTGGCTTCGGGTACATTGGCGACCCCATGGGGGTCTATGGTTTCTGGCTGGGACTAGCTGCCGGGGTTGGAACAGCCGCCATCCTGTTAGGGGCCCGCCTCTGGTATGTCAGCGGCAACCTTGAGCTGATTAACCAGCTAGCATTCCAGTCAAACCGGCAGAGCGTCCCTATCCCAACTACTGGCGAGAATCAGTCGTAGGTTCGTATTTCAATCAAGTGACTGTTCGGGTCGTTAAAGTAAACCGTAGGTGCCTCTCCCCTCGCACCGGATTCATTGCCGGGCCCCGAATTAGTCCCAACGCTGTCAAATGTCGGCCCATAGTCGATACCAGCTTGCTTTACCCTGGCAAAAATCTCGTCGAACTCCTTTCTGGAGACCGCGAACGCATAATGCTCAAACCCCTTCGTGCCCCAGGGCGCGAGCTGGATCTGAAATTTTTCACCGGTGCGTATGACAGTGAACGGCCCATCCACGCCAGCATTCTCAAAGCCCAACACCCCTGTGTAAAAAGCGACACTCTTATCGAGTTCATTCACCTTAAGAATAATGTGATCAAGTTCCACCATGACTATTTACCTGCTTGAGAATATCTCGACCCGCATTATTCGTTCACTGGATTGTAATAAGGTCGGTCACCGCTCACCGTCACCCGCCGCAACAACCTCTGGTGCGGATAGTAATCGCTTGCCGCATAGTGCTGCGCGGCTCGATTGTCCCAAAAAGCAATAGAGCCTGGCTGCCACTTGAACCGGCAGACATACTCAGGACGCCCATGTTGTAGTTGCAGAAAGCTGACGATCTCTTTAGATTCTTCTACATCAAGGGTTTCACCGGTTCGGCTGTCATACAGTGATTCATGCCGAAGAAAACCGCCATTAAGGTAAAGTGCTGTCTTGTCAGTCTCTGGGTGAGTTCGCAGAATTGGGTGACTGACACCAAAGGAAAGCTCTTTTTTTATTCCTTCTGCAAGGTCCTCTGGCAAAGCACCACCACCCCTGTCCATCAGGAAAATACGATAGTCGTTGATACCACTGATATGTTGCAGCCGTTGCTGCATTTTTGCCGGTAATCCCAGATATGCTGCACAACTATCTGCGAACAGAGTGTCTCCCCCAAAGGGTGGCACCACAACGCACTGTGCGATTGAACCGAGCGATGGTTTCTCCATCCAGGTGACATCTGTGTGCCAGCTATTTTCAGCGCCAGCTCGTTTTTCATCGTGGTTGATTTCAAGGATGTAGGGATTGTCACCAGATTTACCAAAAGGAAAGGCATCAAGCTCACCGAAACACCGGCCAAAACTAACCTGTTCATCTTCCGTCAGGTTCTGATCACGGAAGAAAACGACTTTTCGTTCCAGTAACGTCTCGCGTATCAATCTTATAGCGGCCGAAGACAATGTTTGTTTCAGGTCAATGTTATGCAGCACTGTTCCTATGGTGAGGCCAAGATGTTCGAACTTTACTCCCTGCAGGTCTGCCTGCGCCTGCAAACCGTCGGTCACCGGCTGGTTCCCCATGCGTTCATATTCACCGTAAACGCCAAGACCTGCCTTGTTGAAAGATGGAAATACATCATCCACCACTGGGCGGCCGGTTGAAGTTGAAGTTAAAGTCGATCTTGCCCGATGAATTTTCGAAGCGGTTTCGATCGCAATCTCGTTATAACGACGCTGCTCTTCGGTGACTTCTAGCTGTGACATAACATTGACTCCTCTAGGTTAGAAATAGAACACCTATACCCTTTCGGGTCAAACCCGCCTTAGCCAAAAGCACCCAAACGCTTCAGTTCGTCCACTTCTGAGTCACTGTAGCCCAGTGATAATGCTACTTCCCTATTGTGTTCTCCGAGTCCTGGGGCAGCAAAATTAACGCCACCAGGTTCATTCTGAAACTTGATCGGAATACCAATGTGCTCGTTACCCTCACCGTCTTCGATAATCATTTCCCGAAACCTGGTCTGTGGATCATCCATCCCCTGCCGTAAATCGTTAACCGGCGCAAAGGCCGCGTTCACATCATCGAACCACTTCACCCAGTACGACTGGGTCTGACGAACAAACTGTTCCCGGAAAAATTCACGGACCGGTTCCTGATTCTTACCGGGCGGGGGTTCACACAATGGGATCAGGTCTTCCCTTCCAAATTTTTTCAGGACAGATTCCGCAAAGTGGATCTCTGAAGCCCCCAGAACAACAAACTTCTTGTCCTTTGTTTCATAAATGTTGTACATCGCATAACCACCCCAAATCCTTTCATCTTTAATGACTGGTGGTTTTTTATCCGCGAAAACACTGCCCATTGAATTGGGCAGACAGGCAATCAGCGAGTCCATCATGGCAAGGTCAATGTAGTCTCCCTGGCTGGTATCTTTCTTACGAAGCAGCGCCATCAGGACCGCAGACAGGCCAATAGTCGCAGCCAGCATGTCGGCTGCCGGCAGCGCCGGAATTGTCGGTTTACCATCGAAACCCAGGTTCGCGCTTAGCACTCCAGCATAAGCCTCTGTCGCCAGGTCATGTGCTGGTTTCTTTACATAGGGTCCCGTCTGCCCAAAGGCTGAAAGTGAAGCGTAAACAACCCCCGGGTTAACGGCCTTGATCTGTTCATAGCTCATCCCCAGCCTCTCCACTACACCTGGGCGAAAAGCCTCGATCACAACATCCGCTGAAGCTGCGAGCTTTAGCGCCAGCGCCTTACCCTCTGCATTCTTCAGGTCGAGCTGAACGCTTCGCTTGCCCCTGTGGGTGTTTGAAAAATAGACGGACACGCCGTTTCGCGTCTGCCCGATCGAACGATTAGGTTCGCCGGCACCCCTCGGCTCCAGCTTGATCACATCGGCGCCATGATCCGCCATCATCTGCGTAAGAAGTGGTCCTGGCAGGAACAACGACAGGTCCAGGACCCTAATACCTTCTAGTTTCATTTCCATTTCCCTAAACGAGCTGCATTCGCAGGCAATTTAATTTGTTATACGGGCTCTTTCTGTCTTTCTGAGTGATGCTCTGCTAGATGTGTTCGAAGATCCAAGCCAACTTTCAGCGCCCCGGCTTGCACGAAGTTATGGCGCGTAGCTTGGCCGTGGCCGCTTATATCAGGAACGAACAAGCCTTCCTGGTCTTGCGCCGGTATCTTCGTCATGACGACGGGTGATGACGCCATCAATCAAGGTGGCAATATACCCCCTGGCGCCCTGCATCAGCCGTCCGCCACCAGCAGGCAGGTCATTCTGGATGGCCAGTTCACCGAGCCCAAGGTTTTCATAGTCGATAACATTGATATCTGCTCGCATTCCAGGCGCAATCAAACCGCGGTCGTGAAACCCAAACAATTCCGCATTTCTGCGAGTTGCGCGGTGAATAACGTGCGCGAGCGGTAGCGTCTGCCCCCGGGTCCGATCCCGAGTCCAGTAACTCAATTGATAGGTCGGATTTACCGCGTCAAAGATCAACGAAACATGTGCCCCCGCATCTGATAAGCCAGTGACCGTCGCACTATCCAGTTGCATCTCCCTTACCGCATCTAAATTAAATTCTGAATAGTTCGTAAAAAACAGAATCGCCATTCGGCCAGGTTCAGCCACAAGGTAATCATACAAAACAGACTCTGGCGACAGGTTAGACTCGGCCGCCAGTGAGGCAATGCTTTCGTTCTGCGGCGGTTCGTAGGTACTGTCACTGCGCAATGGGAACAGGCTATCGAAGGTCGGTTCGATGTGGGATATACCGAACTCCATTGAGCCCACCGGCACCCCATCTATTTCGTTGGTTTCCATCAAAATCGCCTGCTTAACTTCAGGCTTCCTGAGTTCAGCAAGAAGTTCGCCAAGCGGCAGGTCACGTAACTTTCGAAAAGTCGGTTTCAGCATCCACAGGTGGTAAGTTTGTATACCGAACACCAGTCCGGTGGGTCTGCTGCCAACCTGCGGATAGACATTTGCACCATTCCGGTTGGCTTGCTTGACCTGGGCGATCGCTTCACGCCATTTATCTGCCCAGTCATCGATCTGGAACAGCGTAAAGGTCGCCGGCCTGCCACTTTCGCGGCTGACATTTGCAATCAGGTCTATCTCTTGCTCAAGCGACGCATGTTCCCTAAAACCTTCACGGCCGGGACCAAGCGTACTTGAAGGAATAATCTGGAACACACCCTTGCCCGCTCGTTTAAGCGCCTGGGCAATCACCATCACTTCGGTATCATTAGCAAAAGTGCCGGGTACAGGTTCACCTTGAATCGAACGATGCCCAAGGATTCTAGACGTTGAAAAACCGACGGCACCCGCTTTCAGCGCCTCCTCTACGATCCGGCCCATCTCTACCAGATCAGCTTCGGTCGCCGCCTGGTTGGTTCGACCTCGGTCGCCCATGACATAGTTACGGACGGCACCGTGTGGTACCAGTGAGCTGATGTTAATGGCGTATTCACGACCCGCCAGAAAGTCCAGATACTCAGGGTAAGTTTCCCATGAACCCCAGGGCATTCCTTCATAGAGCGCAGTACCTGGAATATCCTCTACACCTTCCATCAGGTCGATCAGGTCTTTTTCAGCACCGGGTGCAACCGGCGCGAATCCAACACCACAATTTCCCATCACAATGGTACCAACGCCATGGCTGGCAGAAGGATTCATCTCGTCATCCCAGGTAACCTGGCCGTCATAGTGAGTATGGATATCGACCCAGGCGGGCGTAACGATCGCGCCCCGCGCATCAATGGTCTGCGCTGCAGCGCCGACTTCACCCACTTCAACAATCCTTCCGTTTTTTATGGCGACGTCAGCCTGGACCGGCTCGGCGCCGGAACCATCAAAAACCTGGCCACCGGTAATAATCATGTCATGCATATTATTCTCGATAAATTGTATTCTCGCTGTACATTTACGCTGCCAATAGTCGGTTCACATTATCAGAAGCATTCTAGGAAAACCGCAACCTACCCGCATTGAATACCACCGTGACAGACGACAGCGCCATTGCCAGGCCTGCGAACGCTGGATTGATAAGCAGGCCAAAAAAGGGATACAGCACACCCGCCGCGACAGGAATCAGAAGGATATTGTATCCAAAGGCAGCGACCAGGTTCTGGCGGACATTGGATAGCACTTGGCGTGAAAGCCGGATCATCTGCTCGATGCCCTTTAGAGAACCGTTCCTTAGCGTCACATCGGCACTTTCCAGAGCGACATCGGAACCCAACCCCATGGCAAAACCGACATCCGCCGCAGACAATGCAGCGGCGTCGTTAATGCCGTCACCGACCATTGCTACTTTATGCCCAGCTGCCTGAAAGGCCTGAATCAACGCCAGTTTCTTCTCAGGAGACACTTCTGCGTGGACCTCAGTAATGCCGACCTGCTCTGCCACTACTTCTGCAATCGCGCTACGATCTCCCGTGAGCATTACCGGAGTGACCCTCATGGCAAGCAGAGATTGGATTGTTTCCCTCGCGCCTTCCCTGACTTTATCGATAAGTACAAAATGGCCGACGTAAGCTGAGCCCACCGCCAACGCGACTACGGTTCCGATTCGGTCGACCTCTGGCACGCCGGATATCCGTCGCTGTTTCAGGAAATTCAAACTCCCCAGCACCAGCTCATCTCCAAGAAATTCTGCTACAACACCACCACCCGGATATTCAGTGATTGACGACACTTCTGCGGGGGTGATATGACGACTGAGACAAACGCTCACTATCGATTTGGCAACGGGGTGGGCTGACTGTTGCTCCAGGCCCAATACGATAGAGAGATCCTGGGCATTCAACCCATCAATGGTATTCACCTCAGGTTCGCCCATGGTTAGCGTGCCTGTCTTGTCCAGCACGACAATATCCAATGTCGATGCTACCTGCAGAACTTCACTGTTTCTAATCAGAAGACCGTTGGTCGCCGCCCTCCCGATCCCGACCATGATCGACATTGGAACCGCCAGACCGAGCGCACAGGGGCAAGCAATAATCAGCACACTCATCGCCGTCACAAACGCAAAGGATAACTGAGGTTCTGGTCCTACTAGCCACCAGGTCATGAACGTCAAACCAGCCATCAGAATAATCACAGGCACAAAAACACCAGTGATCTGGTCGACCAGTCGGGCAACCGGTGGCTTGGAGTTTTGCGCCTCATTGACCAGCCGCCTGATGGCCGCAAGCCGAGTCTCCTCACCCACACTTGCCGCTTCAACCAGCAGCGAACCATCGATATTCAGTGTACCCGCTGATACCCCGCTCCCCTTTAACAATGGAATCGCCAGTGATTCACCGGTAAGCAGGGATTCATCTGCAGAGCTCTTCCCGTCAACGACAATGCCATCAACCGGAAAGTTTTCTCCTGGTCGAATTCTAAGCTGCTGTCCCGGCTCTACATCAGCGACAGGCACCAGGCGCTCTTCATCACTATCAATTAGCGTGACGAACCGGGGTGTCAGGTCATATAACTTCTGTATTGCGAGGGACGCCCTGGTACGAGCATTCATCTCCAGCGCTTTACCCAGGTTGACGAAGCCAATAACGAACAAGGCTGCCTCAAAGAACTGATGCCGGCTGCCTATTGGTAATAGTTCAGGGTAAAGAATAACCACCATCGAATAAATCCAGGCAGAACCCGTACCAAGCACAATCAAAGTGTCCATCG
>JABJED010000216.1 GCA_018665025.1 Gammaproteobacteria bacterium | reverse complement strand
GTCGAAGCGATCCTGGATTTTCGGTGACCGGTAATCCGGATATAATCCCGCAACTAGCCGGAATAGCTCAGTTGGTAGAGCAGTTGCTTCGTAAGCAATTGGTCGGAGGTTCGAGTCCTCTTTCCGGCACCAAATACCCCTCGCTAACAAATCTTAATCCATTCTAACGCTCTATTTAATAAGCCTAGAGTGAAGAATTCACGAATCGTAAGACACGCTGACACAGCGGTAACGGTGGGTGACCTAGGCAGCCCGCGAAGCGCAAACTCCATGTGCTTATCAAAGATTACAACCGAATCGAGTAGCAGTTTTGCCTTCACCGTTTCTGCACTCAATTGCCTTCGTATGCTGACTTTCTTGTTCTTAGATCTTTTTCTTAGATTTCAATGAACCAAAATGAAGCCACTCATCCATTCAGCAGATCTCCTTCAATAATTGGCTGCGTCATCCAGAGGCCAAAGAGGCCGACCAGCATTGTGCCGAGGAAAACGTTCAATTTGGTGAGTTGATAATCCGGGTGTGTCCGCTGTAATGATCTCGCCAGCAAGCTCATGAAAACCCGCTCTGAAATGATGGGAAGATTTCAAAGCAACAAGGTCATATTCCGTCACATCTATACCGACTGCGATAAAAGGACCTATATCAAAGGTCTGGGAACGTTTTGAACCAACAATGATATCAATCCCACCCACGACCAGCCTGGCGATTTTCCCTAAACTCAACTTGGCGCCTTTGTTCATTGCCAGCATTGTCATGCGCCCATCATGAAGCGCTTTAACATATCCAGTTAGTTTTAAGGGCGTACCGTGGAAGTCGTCCTCTTTGGCGCCGAGCGATACCGTAATTGTTGCTCCGACACCGGCTTCGTGGGCTTGGAGTGCAACTTCGGCGTCGACAACGAATCCAAAGCAGGTATTTTGCAGATCGCGCTCAATCATGCTGCGAAGCAGATGAGTTCCGTCGCCGGGTGCTCCACACCCGCAGTTATCGGAAACTTCATTCATGACGACCGGCTTTTTCTTGCAGGCCGTGGCGGCATCCAGCGCTTGCTCTGAAGTCAAACTCATCGGCCTGAACAATTCGCGCTCATTCCAAAGTGTCGCTGCCATTTGCTTTGCCAAACGCTCGGCTTGTTCACGATCGCCCCTTGTTGTTACGACAATGTGCCCACCAACCTCGGGTATATCGGTATAAGGGAAGCCGTGAAACCAACTGACGTCTATCACGCCAGCTTCGGATTCAGCGTTGATCATCTTCTTTAGCATTGATTTGCCAATGCCCAACATGGTGGTGGTAGTCGGAACGAGCATTGGAATCGTTTCTACATGGGTGACCGGTCTGAAGTCATGCTCCAACATATCGACTATCAAATCTATCGCTTCGCTTGCACGCAGGTGCATATCCGTATGCGGGTACAAGTGACAAGCAAAGGCGCCATCCAGTGCATCGGCCATTACTTGCGTTACGTTGCCATGCAGGTCAAGGGCGGCTGTTATAGGAATGGCTTCACCCACTAGATGACGAATAGCTTGAGTGAGGTCGCCTTCGAGGTCAGTTATTCCTTGAACCACTCCAGCGCCATGAAGTTCGAGAAAAATACCGTCAATGGCGCCCAGTTGCTGTCCCCGTTTCAGGCCGTCCAGTATCTCCCCTTTGAATTGATCATAGGCCTCTCTTTCAATGGTGCCTGATGGTTGCGCAATGGTGAATAAAATGGGTACCACCTCTAAACCAAGTTCATGACAGCGATCGAGCGCACCGCCTGTGCTGGTTTCGGTCCCTGCCATTTTTAGGATTCGCTCACCGCGGAGCTGAAAAAAGTCTTCTGCTGGCGTCGGGTCTTTGCAGTAGGTATTGGTTTCATGACTAATACCCGCTATCGCAATTCTCATCTTTGGCTTTCCTCACTTATAACGAGTTTTTGTTTCTTGTTTTCCGATGGCGCATGTCGATTGTATGCTCATGTTCTCATATCTAACGCCCAAGTTGGGTCTATGCTGATCTATCAGGCTGTTGCGGTTAGGAAGAATAACCACCCTTTTTTCACTTTCAGAAAAGTATTCTCACCCCTGAGGATTGCCTGCCGTCCGCTTCAACTGATCTAGACAGATGTTGAAGATCGAAATTTTGGCGATTTGGCCATTGATTTCAGACGCTGGCCGAACGCGACGGTCACCGGTGCGTGGTCGATGCTCGTGACTGGGTCGCCACATTTGTCACACTTCTTGATCGGGCCGCGTTCGGATCGATTTCGAAAACGCGCTTGAGCCGTTGTGCCCCCAAAAGAACAGTGGGTCATTGAGTAGACCTTCGGGTTTTCTTGTACTTCTACTGGCTTTTGCGGAACGACATGCTCACGTAGCTTACTGTTCGGCGAGAATACCCCGTGAAACCGCGTGAGATTTACACGCGGCCTGGGTACCAGCGCAGCTAGCCGACCCATGAATTCCATTGGGCTGAGCACGACATGGGTGGTGCCGTCATCGGTATTTTACCTGATCAGCTACGTGAGGCTCGAGTCTGGCGCCGATCTCGTGGAATCTCCGATGAAAGCTCGCGAGACCCTTGAGGTGGTGGGCGGTAGCCAATGGCTCTACGCGGGCAAAGTGGTGTTGATGGGTCTCAGATCCGGCCAGCTTGGCGAACACCAGTGGGCCGCCATCGTTCTGTCACTGTATGACTCGCGCGAAGCCTACGACGAAGTTGCCCGATCGAACACACACAGCCAGGCCTACGGGTCCGCGAACGGCTCAAATCTGTATTTTATTACTACGAGACTTCATAACAGGAAAAGTTAAAGGCCGCCACCAGTCAATTTCCGCTTTGATCACTTGCCTCAAGGTAGCATGAGAAGTTGAAGTATATTTCG
Source organism: Gammaproteobacteria bacterium (assembly GCA_018665025.1). Classification (GTDB taxonomy): domain Bacteria; phylum Pseudomonadota; class Gammaproteobacteria; order Pseudomonadales; family Azotimanducaceae; genus UBA9659. Next base: position 343 of record JABJED010000216.1, on the reverse strand, counting down.
TTGTTGACGAAATTAAGATTCATCAGCCGCAGATTATCATAGGTTGCTGACAGTACCAGCGATGCTTGACCAGGCCAGTCCGCACCGATGACATTGCTGATCGAACCCTGGCTCATGAAAACCGCTTCTCTTGGGCCCAGTTCTGCGAAAAACTGAGCATCGGCTTGACCAATGGTATTACCATCGGCGTCATAAAGCGTGGCACGAATATCAGGTATGGCGGTAAAACCATCGTTGATGAAACGAACGTAGGCGATGTCTGTCGAGTCTGAGCCTTCAACGTTCTGCGCATTACCAGAACGAACACAATTGGTATTGGTCACTCGTCCATTTCGACTCAACT
>JABJED010000215.1 GCA_018665025.1 Gammaproteobacteria bacterium | reverse complement strand
CTGAATACGATAGTGGTGAGCTGGTACTCCAGGAAGAAGAAATCGCGGATGCACAGTGGTTCCACTACAACGACCTTCCGCACAAACCGGCGATGATGTCCATCTCTGGATGGCTAATAGATGACTTCATCAAACGGATGGGTTAGGCGCAAGGTTTTAGTCGCAGGCGTTCTAATACCCCTGTTTGTTCATTCATCCTGTTATGCGGACCATCTCAGGATAGGGGTAGCATCCAATTTCAGGTCAACGCTCGAAAAAATCGCAACCGGCTTTGAACTCACGCACAAGACAACGGTAGAGGTCAGCGCGGCATCAACAGGCGCGCTTTTCGCTCAGGTCAAAAGTGGGGCGCCTTTTGATATCCTGTTTGCTGCAGATAGCGTCCGCCCGGCGCGTCTTGAATCAGATGGGCATACCCGCTTGAGACGAACCTACGCATATGGGCAACTGGTATTCTGGACTCCCGGCAAGCCGGCCAATGAGACAAGCTTGAGACAGTACAAAAGAACTATGGCAATCGCGAACCCCAGGCACGCCCCTTACGGCAAAGCAGCGGCAGATACTCTGAAAATCATGCAGGTCAAATCAGATCGGGTTGTTTACGGCACCAACATTGCCCAGGCTTTCAATTTTGTCAGGACAGGCAATGCACCCGCAGGATTGGTCGCCCTTTCGCAAATCAAGCATCTGGACGTGCCGGCAGTCGAATTCTGGGTTGTGCCACCCCAATCCTACGCTCCCATTGAGCAACAATTAGTTGTGCTGAAGGACGCTTCCGTGAAAGCCGAGCTATTCGTGGCTTACACGTTCGACCCTGACACCACCCGACTCATCGAAAAATCAGGATACCTGGTATCAGATACGAGCAATCGAACTGGAACTGGTGCTGAGCGATGATGGACTCGGACCTGGTTTCTTTATGGCTCACGCTCAAGCTCGCCGGCGTAACAACACTCGTTCTTATTGTTTTAGGCACGCCACTGGCATGGTGGTTATCCCAGCGTTCCCGTGCCAGCGAAAGAAGTTGGCTAAGTAACACGCTAAAAAACATCGTCGAACCACTCGTGGCCCTGCCGATTGTACTACCGCCTACGGTCGTCGGATTTTACCTTCTACTGGCATTCTCTCCCGACAACCTGCCCGGAGAGCTCTGGCAATCCGCAACTGGAACCACTCTGGCATTTTCTTTTTATGGGCTGGTCGTGGGCTCAGCGATCTACTCACTCCCCTTTTATGTACAACCTCTACAGGTGTCTTTCAGTGCACTGCAACGGGAGTTGATTGAAGCGGCGGCAACACTGGGCGCATCACCGCTGGATAGGTTCTTCAGCTTGATCGTTCCTCTTTGCCGTCGAGGTTTCATCATCGCCATATGTCTTTCCTTTGCCCATACCGTGGGTGAATTTGGCATTGTACTAATGATCGGCGGCAATCTGCCGGACGAAACCCGGGTGCTATCGATCGCCCTTTTTGATCATGTTGAAGCGCTCGACTATGGAAAAGCACACATCCTGGCGGGCGGGTTACTCGGTTTTTCTTTTGTCACGCTGTTCCTTCTTTACGCCGTCGACAGGCGTTGGCAACACGGCACACGGACAACCTAGGGCGCCCTATGTCATTGTCAATTCAGGCCAGAGTAGAACGGGAAGGCGGTTTCGAGCTCGACGTCAACGTTACCTTTCCTGACAGGCAAGTCTCTGCACTCTTTGGTGCGTCGGGATCGGGAAAGTCCACTATCCTGAGGTTGCTAGCCGGACTGGACCATATCCCCGGTATTCGAGTAAGTTTTGGGGATACTGTATGGCAAGACACAAAGACTTTTGTACCACCTAATCAACGTCATATTGGCTACGTTTTCCAGCACCTTAATCTTTTTCCGCACCTGAGCGTGTCCGGGAACCTGGATTATGCTGAAGCTCGTCGCCAAAGCGGCGGTGGATTGAGCAGGCAAGACCTTCTGGATATCCTGAACCTTTCGAATCTTCTAGAAAAACTACCCGGACAGTTGTCGGGCGGAGAACAGCAACGGGTCGCAATTGCTCGCGCCCTGCTATCAAACCCTGACCTGATAGTCATGGACGAACCGCTGGGGTCTCTGGACCAGGCGGCGAAGAATCGAATCCTTCCTTACCTGCAACGATTACACAGGTCCCTGGAAATACCGATTATTTATGTCAGTCATGTCGTGGACGAAATCTTATATCTTGCAGACACAGTGTTCGAAATATCTGCTGGGAAGATCACAGGAGAGAACTCTGTTATTGATTTCTCAGTCTCTGGCACCCACATAAATCAACCGGAGGCTGCAGCAATCGTATCCTGTCGCGTCAGGTCGGAAAATGAACAGCATTCCCTGACAGAACTGCAGTTCGAAGACACGCAGCTCCTTGTTTCTGCAGGCCAGCTGATTAACGGGGAATCAGTTCGCGTGAAAATTCCGGCCCGCGATGTCAGTCTCTCAAGAAAGCGAAATGAATCGAGTATCATTAACGTTATCGCGACTACAATAGAGCACATCCACGATCCTGGAACCGGCGCCTCTGCAGTTGTTAAATTGAAATGCGGAAACCAATTTCTATTAGCGCTAATTACCCGAAAGTCACTCCAGGAACTGCATTTCGAGATAGGTGAGCCCATCTTCGCGCAAATCAAAGGTGTAGCATTGATGACACAGCATGACTCATAGCGAACATCCTTTTTCACGCCTGAATCCTGACTTCATCATGGATGCGATTGAATCAGCCGGTTACCGGTGCGATGCCAGAAACCTGGAGCTCAACAGCTATGAGAATAGGGTCTACCAGATTGGAATTGAAGACAGTGAACCAGTAATCGCCAAATTTTATCGACCGGACCGCTGGTCTCTTGAGCAGATAAAAGAAGAACACGATTTCACAATCGAGCTCAAGGACCACGGTCTATCAGTGGTCGCGCCGTTGGCCATCAATGACAAGACCTGCTTTCAATATGACGGCTTTAACATAGCTATCTTTCCGCGACGCGGCGGCAGGGCGCCCGCGGTTGACGACCTTGGCTGCCTTGAAGTGCTTGGGCGATTCATCGGCCGATTGCACGCCGTCGGAGCCAGTGATCGCTTTTCATATCGCCCCACCATCAGTATCGAAGAATATGGCATTTCCTCTCGCCGCTTTTTACTCGATCACAATTTCATTCCTGATGAACTCCGGGAGTCTTACTCTACGATCACTGAGCCCCTGCTAAAATTGATTCAGGGTCGGTTCGACCTTGCTGCGCCAGGTTTAATTCGACTTCACGCCGACTGCCACATGGGTAATGTGCTATGGAGAGAAGACCAACCTCATTTCGTAGATTTTGATGACGCTAGAATGGGCCCTGCGGTTCAGGACCTGTGGATGCTCCTGTCGGGTGATGAGAGTTCACAGTCAATACAAATGAACCGGATACTGAAAGGGTATCGTGACTTTCGGGATTTCAACACCAGCGAGCTATTGCTGATTGAACCTCTGCGAACCCTGCGAATGATGTATCACGCCGCCTGGCTGGCCAGGCGATGGGACGATCCTGCATTCCCGAGAGCATTTCCGTTTTTCAACACACAAAGATACTGGTCGGAGCACATCCTGGAGCTTAGGGAGCAATGGGCTGCAATCGAGGCGCCCGCTATCTCCCTATATAGTTAATGAGGGTATAGTTAATTAGAGACTTCCAGGGGTATCCGAAGCTGAATTCAGGACTCGCTCACGATTAACAACCGGGTTTGCATACATCTTCAACCAGTAGGACCTGTACTCCGCTGGACAACTTTTCAGCCGCTGCGTAAGTGTCAGCAGTTCCTTTTTCTCTATTGTCGGTACCCGGTGTGACAGGGATTGATACGCCGGGTCTTCCAGTCTGGACATGGCCCAATAGTTGACAGGGAAAAGTTGCAGGTTAGATAGGATCTGGCGATCAATTTCTGCCGCAACTTCATCAGCACTCTCAAACTCTCCATCTAGCGGCGTGCCAAGCCTCAGTATCACCTTACCCTTCTGGCCATTTAGCCCCCTGACGAGTGACAACAGGTCTTCACCGGGTGGTTTCCCATACTCACCATCTCTCTCAATCTTGCCCAGCTCCGTCGCCTTCAACGTATCACAAGGATCGAATTCGTAAGAAATCGAAAGCGGAACAATATTCAGCGACCTGATGACTTCAGGGAGAGGTTTCTTTCGATCCGCCAGGACAAACATCTTGATAATGGCAGGATCAGTCACGTCAAGACCATTCTTGCTCCGGCCTTCACTCTGCGCGATCCAGACGGAATGTCCTGTCTGGATCGAATGTTTGATGTATTCGGAGGCCTGAATCAATGCCGCATAAGCTTTTCTGACACCCACGACTGACCGCTTGATAAAAAACCCCTTGTTCAGCCTCATCAGTGATGTGGCAAAGTCACGCTGGACCAGGTTATCCCCGATCGCAATCCGAACCGTTTTCAGGTGATTCAGGTACAGCGCATAGTCGAGCAACATCGAATCACCTGCAATGTCACGGTGGTTGCTGATAAAAAGGTAGGCCTTTCCGGGCTCCAGCGAATCAAACCCTTCGTAAACAAACTCTGTCGTACCGTCACGGACAAGTTTCTTCGCATAGCCTGCGACGAATTCCTGGAAACCTGCAATATCATCTACGTCCCGGATGGCGCGTTTGAGATACAGGGTTATTGCAGCTGATACTATGCCCGGAAAAAAGCGGCTCAGACGAGGAGCCAGCCAGCCAGCGAGAAACCCAGTGAGCTCCGGGTCAACGACCAACTTTGCGAGCGCATCAGCGACTTCGTCGTCGTGATAGGGTCTTATATCTTCAAATTCACTCATACAACAATGAAGCAATGATTGAGCCCACGATTATCCAATGTTTCATTTCGAAACGCATGTAGTAATAATGATGGAGCGGACATCCACATAACATTGTGGACTCAAGTGCCCATCACCCCAATATCAGGCAGCTGACTCGCCGCGATCAGAAATATACCCGCGACTATCAATATAACGAACACTAATCTTCGCACCAGGTGATCGGGCACCAGCTGAACATAGCGGCTTGCCACCAGGGTCACAACAATAACCAGCGGGATAGCAACCGCGCTCATCTGCAAAATTGCCATGTTGAGTTGACCTGAAACGCCAATCATCGCCGCCCGGATCATAGTTGATACACCGAACACCGCCAGCAGGCTGAACCGGACCGTGTTGATTGATAGTGGTTGCCGATACGCAAAGTACGCAAGTGGGGCCCCACCGGCACTATACAAACCCGCCAATAATCCCCCCAAGGTCCCAAATAAGGTGAACATCAAACCGCTCGACTGGGCGCTAAAGGGTGCCGGGGCAATCATCAGACTGGTTCCGGCCAGAATAATGAAGAAGCCCAGCAAGGTCTTCAGCAGTGGGTAATAGTGTTCGCTTAAGTAAGTGAGCAGAATAATCCCGAGCGCCATAGCGGGAATCATACCCAGGAGAATCCTTCTTACAAACAGCCAGTCAACATATCGATGTCCCTGTCTAAGGGCGACGCCCGCGTTGGTCATGCTGATGAAACTCACGACGGCTGCGGCAAAAGCAATGTCCGTGATATCGAACAGAGCGACACCGACGATGATAATCAAACCCATCGCGAAACCAGTCAGCGTCTGAACCAAAGCACCCAAGACGACAATGACCAGAAACAAAACTGTGTTAATCTCGGGCACCAAAACCTCAACTCTCACTACAACAACGCAGTATAGGTGAATTTTTGGACCTTAATCTTGAAAACAAAAACGTTCTGATTACTGGCAGCAATCGAGGCACTGGCAATGACATCGCAAAAGTCTTTCTCGAAGAAGGCGCCAGGGTTTTTGTTCATTCACTATCAGAAGGTGCCAGTGAATCTGCCTGCGAAGCGCTGGCGAATGATCGGGCTCTGCCACTCTGGGGAGATATAACAACTGATGCTGGAGCCGACCAGGTTCTTACCCAGTATCTTGCACAGAATCTTATGCAGAATCTTGCACAGAATCTTGCACAGAATCTTGCACATGAACACCAACTGGATGTGCTGATCAATAACTATGGTGAGGCCAGGCGTGGGAAATGGAGCACTACTTCGACCGAAGACTGGATCAAGCTCTACGATATCAACACTCTGTCAATTGTTCGCATGGTGCAACGGTTTTTACCGCACCTGCCGAACAACGGACGGATCATCAATCTGGGAACCATCGGATCTACCAGGCCCAACAACATTATGCCCCACTACTACGCCGCGAAGGGTGCACTTGCCACACTCACCGTCAGCCTGTCCAAGGAGGTCGGGCCCCGGGGCATTACCGTCAATCTGGTATCGCCGGGGCTGATCCGCACGCCCGAGGTTGAGTCTTCGTACCTGGAGAGGGCCAAAAAAGAAGGCTGGGGTGACTCGTTCGAGGAAGCGGAGGCAAAGATCACGGAAAACTACTTCCCAAACCCACTGGGCAGGATTGCGACACGACGGGAAGTATCAAGCGTTGTGCTATTTCTCTCAAGCGAACTGGCGTCATTTGTAAACGGGCAAAACATTCGCGTCGACGGCGGCGCTGTGGACTACGTCTGATGCTCTGGATCAAAACATTTCACTTACTGTTCGTTATGGCATGGATGGCCGGGGTGTTTTATCTGCCGCGAATTCTTGTTCACTATGTTGAAGGTAAGGCGGCAAGGGAAGACACTCGCAGGCTTGTCACCATGGCCGAGAAACTTCTAAAGTTCTCTACCATGATGGCAGCGTTGGCCATCACGCTAGGCATGATTCTCTGGCTATATTACGGTATCACAGGCGGCTGGATGCACGCGAAACTCCTCCTTGTCGGGCTCCTTGTCGCCTACCAACTACAGACTTTTCGATACCTCTCACAAATGAAGCGAGACGAAGTACTCAACACGTCTCTTTTTTTTCGCCTGTACAACGAAGGCGCACTGATTCTGGTAGTGCCAATACTGATTCTCGTTGAACTCAAACCTTTTTGAAAACGGTCGACTGTGCAGGCTCTTACAGAATTTATTGACGCCACGCTTAACATCGCTGAATCCGGCCTGTTGTCGTCGCCATTTGACACTGACTGGAGATCACCAAGTGAACTCCATCACGACTCGGACCTGACCTACTGGAAACCCGTCAGGCAGCAAGCACCTGTTTCTTTCGAAGGCTTATCCCATGCCCTGGAGCTGGAGATTCACGCGGATATCAAGGCGTATTACGCTAGCTATTGGTCAGGCACACTGGAAGCGGATAGTTCTGAGGGGCGCGTCAGTCTGATCCAGTTGTGGAATGCTGAAGACTTTGATCGCCTGATTGCCAACCTGATTGGTCATGCTATGGTGAAACAGAAATCTCGCCAGGAGTTCACCGTATTCTTCGCTAATACAGACCCTGACACAGAGGTTTTTCTCTCCATCGACAATTCATCGGGCGCAATACTTCTGGAAGAGCCCGGTAAACCTCCCCTGCGTCAGGTAGAAACCGATATACACACCTTCCTGCGAAGATTGAAACCGAAAAATCGCCCAGCTGACATATACTAGCGCAATGAACCGAGACCGAAACCAGAACCAGTTAACGCTTGCTCCAATTCGACAGGTGACCGGCGAAGTCACTTTGCCAGGATCTAAAAGTCTGTCTAACCGGGCCCTGCTCCTGTCAGCACTTGCCGAAGGGACAACCCGTCTCAAGAATCTGTTGCGGTCGGACGATACCGAGCGAATGGTGGAAGCATTGCGGCAGCTCGGAACAGCTATCGAAATGTCAGAGGACTGGCAATCCGGTGAAGTGCTCGGGAACTCTGGGTTATTCAACACACCCGATGTAACAGACTTTTTCCTTGGAAACGCGGGAACAGCGATTCGTCCGCTAACCGCTGTTCTTAGCCTGATCCCTGGCGATTTCACCATTGACGGCGATCAGTACATGCGTGAACGGCCCATTGAACACCTGGTCGATGCGCTTTTGGCCCTCGGCGCCCAAGTGAGTTATCGCGAAAAGGCCGGTTGCCCACCTATTCTGCTCAAGGGCGGATTGGTCAATGGCGGCAATGTCAGCATTCGCGGCGACATCTCAAGTCAGTACCTGACCGCTCTGTTAATGGCTTTGCCGCTTGCAGCTAATGACTCAATCATCACGATCCAGGGTGAACAGGTGTCTAAGCCTTACCTGGATATCACACTCGGCATGTTGAAAAAATTTGGCGTTACGGCGGGCCACGAGAATTACCAGACATTCAACATCCCGGGCAACCAGGCATACCGATCACCAGGTGGTTTCCTGATAGAAGGCGACGCTTCATCGGCCTCGTATTTCTTTGGCGCAGCCGCTATTGGCCAGGGCCCGGTAAGAGTCCATGGACTGGGCAAGCACTCGGTCCAGGGCGACTATCAGTTCCTCGACATCATCGAGCTAATGGGGGCAAAGGTGCACAGAGCGGATGATTGGACCGATGTCACGGGCGGCGAGCTACATGGCGTTGACGTTGATCTTAACCATATCCCTGATGCCGCGATGACAATTGCCGCCATGGCACTATTCGCGAAAGGGCAGACTGTCATACGCAACATCTACAATTGGCGAGTCAAGGAAACTGACAGAATGCATGCAATGGCAGAAGGCCTGACACGGCTTGGTGCAATCGTGCAGACCACCGAGGATTCCATCGCGATCGACCCACCCAGCGAAATTCAGGCTGCGACCATCGATACCTACGGTGACCACCGGATTGCGATGTGTTTCTCGCTGGCGGCGCTAGGTAACGCACCAGTCACCATTAATGATCCGGACTGCACCAGAAAAACCTTTCCGGACTATTTTGACGTTTTTAAGTCCCTCTCCAGAAATCGATGACTTCAACTTGAATCTCCATAAACTTCCAAGCGTTCTGCTCGTCACCGCTATTCTAGGATTGACGTGGACGGATGCCTACGCGTGGGAAACACGGCTTGATGAAGATGACATCCTGGTTCAATCAAGACTCATATCAGGGACCAAATACGAGGAATTCCGGGCGGAAGCCGAAATCGATGCAACAGTGGCCCAGGCAATGGCGCTTCTTATCGATATCTCGGCGTGTACACAGTGGTTGTTCCGGTGCAAAGAAGGCCGCGTTATTCGAGAAACGAGCACCACTGAAAGAACCTTTTACCAAGTGACATCGCTCCCTTTCCCCGCAAAGTCGCGTGATTCCATTTTCCATGCCGCAATCACGTTTGAAGGCGAGTCAACCGTACGAGTGACGATGAATTCAATGCCCGATGAAATACCCCAGACGAAACACGTCAGGATACGGGAGTCATTCGGAACCTACATTCTTGAGCAAACCCGGAAGAACAAACTTCGGGTGACCTGGCAACAGTACGTCGACCCGGGTGGCGCACTCCCTGCCTGGATGGTTAACTCAATGCTGACCGATCTACCGTTCAAATCACTCCGTGCATTCAGGGAACTGGTCCAACAATCACCTTACCGCGATGCAAGATTGGTCTATGGACCAGACGGGACACCAACGGGGATCAGCTTTACTGACTCGCAAGACTAAACCCGGCAGATTCAAGGTTTAGCAGGAAGGACTTTGCCGCAAGCCCTCCACCAAAGCCCGTCAGGCTACCATCTGCACCGATCACTCTATGACAGGGAATGACAATGGGTAGAGGATTACGACCATTGGCTGCACCGACCGCCCTGACCGCCTTAGGACGTCCAATACTCTCTGCAATATTGCGATAGCTGGTTGTCTGGCCAAAAGGAATCTGCTGCAGAGCTGCAAGAACGCTGAGCTGAAACGGTGTTCCGCTGGGCTTCATCTTTAAATCGAATTGCTGCCTTTCTCCCTCGAAATATTCGTTAAGCTGGTCTTCGGCCTGTTTGAAAACAGAATTATCCTGAATCCAATCGTCCCCCGGGGAAACAACCCCCTTCCCTTCCGAAAACCCAATCATCTCAAGGATGCTGGTTTGTCCCCCGAGCAAAAGCCTCCCGACGGGCGATGGTATATATTTGTAGTACACAATCGATTCCTCTTAACACTTCACTTTACGCTTCATTTCGCCGCTATTTAATCTGCCGAAGACCGCCACAAATGCATACCTGCGTATCCACGCCAGGGTCGCCAGGCTTCCGCTCTGTTAATAAGTTCCTTTTCCGAGCTAACACCCAGGATTTTCTCTGCTACTTTTCTAATCACCAGGTCACCATGCAGAAAGGAATCCGGATTCGATAACGCACGCAGGCAAATATATTGAGCTGTCCAGGGTCCAATACCCGCAATGGCAATCACCTGCTCGTAAAACGCCTGTTCATCCATATCAAACCCAAGCTCACCATCGGCAACTGCCACAGCGAGCAGTTTTATGGCTCTCGCTCGTTTTGAAGGCATTGGCAGCGACGCAGGATCCAGGTCAGCCAGAATTTCCGGGGTTGGAAACACCCGCCCAAACTCTGTCTCGGTGCCATACTGGTCGGCGATCCTCCCCATGACCGTAGTCGCTCCCTTAACTGAAACCTGTTGCCCGACAATCGCCCGTACTGCGATCTCAAATTCATCGAAGGCACCGGGTAGCCGCAGCCCGGGACGCTGCTTCACAAGCCCGCGCATAATCCTGTCTTCGCAGAGCACGGAGTTTATCTCTTCTGGCACAGCGTCAACGTCAAACATTGATCTGACTTTACGCATGATCCGCATCAGCGAACCCGTGCTCTCCCCCTGAACAGCACACACCAGTTGGTTGCCAGACTGCGACACTGAAAAATGCCCGCTCTTGCCATCAAGCACAAAGGATCGTTCGTAACTTTTACCGGCATTGTCTACACTTACATTCTCCACCCCGGGAATCGCCCTGATCCGATAGAACTCGAGCAGGCTCTGAAAGTCATAGGGTTCCCGAAATGAAATCTTCAGCTCAACACTTCCATCGGATGCTGATCTGGCTTTTCGGAGCGAGCCAGGCGATCGACTGTACGTTTGTACGAAATGGTCGTTGAACCCCCTGACACTGCCATATCCGGATGAAAGAGCAATTTCAGTCATCGTAAGGCTGGTTTCATCAATCAGCTTTTTAGCGAACTGAAGGCGACGTGTCCGGGCAACCGTTTTCGCTGAGGCACCAAGATGGTTAGCGAACAACTCCGCCAAGTGCCTGGTCGTTACACCCAGCCGATCACACAACATGGCGCCGCTCCCCTGATCCAGGGCACCATCGTTTATCAGCCTTAGCGCACGAGTCACCGTCGAGGACGATCCGCGCCACACAGGTATTCCGGGCGCCGATTCAGGGCGGCATCGAAGACACGGCCTGTATCCCGCTTCAATTGCGGCCGCTGCACTATCAAAAAAGGTGACATTTTCTTCGCGAGGCATTTTTACCGGGCATACAGGACGACAATAAATCCCCGTCGTCCGGACACCGATGAAGAATCTGCCGTCGAACCGAGGATCTCTAGCCTTCCGAGCCTGCTCAAGTTTTCCACCTGTTGGTAGCATTCAAAAAGCCCAACCGAATAAATAATTCCATCTTAGGCACTCATCGAGGGTCCTACTAGCGGAAAATAGGACCTCGTTATCGGCGCGTTTAGACATCAGCTTCGGTACAATAACGCGATGAAATCCCTGGGTAAGCTTGAATCAGTATCACCGGACCTGCTGGACATGCCGGGCGCGTCTCATTTCTGCATCGAGCATTTCGCGGACTATCAATCGCAGCCAACATCGATCCAGCTGCAGGTAATCCTGCTGCATGAAGCCGGTGAAATTTACACCATAATATCCGACCGCGAATTTCCACCTGGGACCGATCCAGATAATCTTGACGAGCTGACCGCGGCTGCAAACACAGTGGGTAGCGAGCCAATTTGTCTTACCCGACCATTTGAACTTGAAACCGTCAGCATCCAGAAACCCTGGGGACAGGAGGTCTGGTATTCCGGCATCGAACAACGAGGTGTGTCAACGGTAAAAAGTGTCCCTCTCCCCTGGTTACTATCTGTATTCGGGGATTATCTTGGGTGCGCAGGCTCCCCCATGCTGCTCAAAATTCTTGCCCCATTCCCTGAACCAAACCTGGGCGACCTGTATTTTGAAATGCACGAAAAGAAGATCGAAGTTTACGTGGTCACACAGATCGACCCAGACGCATGGCCGACCGGTTCGGGAAAAATTCGCTACGGCTTCGATCAGGACGTGATCAAAGAGTTCGAATCCGTTGCTAGCTTTCGAGACAGCTACCAACTGGCCGTCACCGAATATCGACTGATCAGGAACGAAGTAGATGCACAGCTTAGGTCGCTAAAAAAACAACAGGGGCTTGTCGCAGGCGATCTTTTTGCGCCCGCTGAATACAACAAACTTATTGCGCAGATTGATCCTGACCTTAATGCCAGGGAAGAGCAGCTGAGGAAAATCATGTATCGACACACCGGAATGCTGGATTTAAGCATTGGTGATGTCGTGACTGTCGCGCCAATGGTACCCCACTCGCTACAACACGGAGTAAGGGTCATCGAGTTCCAAACCCCCCACTATGAAAGATACATCCTGTCGTTCGGACAAGAGGTCTTGACCCAGGATCACTGGGACACAGATAGCGCACTGGCAGGTGCGAGAACTGAAATCTCAACACCTACGCCTACCGTACAGATCTCGCCAGGCCTGGACCTTATAGCCGATTTCGATGCCTTCAAAGTAACCAGGCTCATGCTCGAGCCAGGCAATTCAACAAACACCCAACATACCAACTACACGATGATTATTGGCGTAGCTGGCGAAATGGCTCTGGACGATTTGACCACAGTCGGACCTGAACAGGCTTTTTTCCAGGCTCCAAAAGAAGCGCTTCGATTTACCAATCGGGGTACTGCCCCGGCGACTGTTCTCATCGCCGAGGAAAATACCCCTCCCCGCTAGGCAGGAAGCAGGTCTCTCACTGCATCACGTTCTTCTGCGAGCTCAGTCTCGGTATCGTTCATTTTCCCTCGACTGAAATCGTTTATGGCAAGTCCTTGAACAATAGCCCAGTCACCACCGGCACAGGTACACGGGAATGAATAAATCAATCCTTCTGCAATACCGTAACTACCATCAGAATAGACAGCCATACTGACGACTTCACCATCGCTGCCCAGCGCCCAATCGCGCATATGCTCAATAGCAGCATTAGCCGCTGACGCTGCACTTGATAACCCTCTTGCCTTGATGATCGCCGCACCCCTTTGTTGAACTGTAGGGATAAACGTTTCTTCTACCCAGGCCTGGTCAACCAGAGAGTCAGCGGCTGTTCCGTCTACTGACGCATGACTGATATCTGGATATTGGGTAGCCGAGTGATTACCCCAGATTGCCAGCCCTTTGACGTCTGCTACGTGATTACCTGTTTTTTGAGCAAGTTGAGTCACTGCACGATTGTGATCCAGGCGCGTCATCGCTGTAAAATTCCTGGGATCAAGGTCCGGCGCATTACGCTGCGCAATCAGGCTGTTGGTATTTGCCGGATTACCCACAACAAGCACCCTCACATCTCTGCTGGCGTGATCATTCAATGATTTACCCTGAACAGAGAAAATAGCCGCGTTCGCTTCAAGTAAATCCTTTCGCTCCATACCCGGACCGCGGGGTCTCGAACCTACAAGAAGGGCATAATCAACATCTTTGAAGGCGACATTCGGATCGTCCGTTGCAACAATCCCCTGGACCAACTCAAAAGCGCAGTCATCCAGCTCCATTACAACACCGGAAAGCGCCTCCATGGCCGGTGGAATCTCCAGCAATTGCAGAATGACTGGCTGGTCTGCCCCCAACAATTGCCCTGATGCAATTCGAAAAAGAAGGGAATAGCTAATCTGCCCCGCTGCACCCGTTACCGCTACCCTGACTGGTTCTTTCATACTGATCCTCATT
>JABJED010000214.1 GCA_018665025.1 Gammaproteobacteria bacterium | reverse complement strand
TGCGTATTCGTATATACGCGGGTTGAATAGCCTCGCGCACGCACACCGCTGCGACAGCCAATTCGGCAAACGACCATTTTGAATTCACCGAACGGACTACGACCGATCTCCCATGCTTGCATTGATAATGTTGCGGGTACTGTCGGATGCAGCCCCTTTGGCAACACGGCTTCCCTGGCCTGGTTTCTCATCTCCATGGTCATCTGGAAACAAACAACATCCTCAAAAACAATTTCAGATGTACCGAAAGACTCAATCGTCGCTGCATCCTCCGCCAAGGTTTCTATGTTAGCGCTACCAACAATCATTTTTCAGCTCCCACAAACGCTGGTAATGACGTGGGTGTGTATACCGGAGCCGCCAGATCTTCTTTGCTGCGGAACCTGGGCATCACCTCTTTGGCGAATAATTTCATGCTCGCGAGCACCTGTTCTTGAGGCACCATTTCCATCGCATTTAACAAAAAGTTAATGCCGGTGACACCTATTTCCTCCCATTTCTTAATGGTATTGATCAAATGCTCAGGATCGCCTACCCCTACTCCCTCAGGTAATCCTTTAGCTAAACTGGGATCATCTACCGCTGCTTTCTTTGCTTTCATGCCCGCACCCGCATTACCAAGGGTTTGGTACGCCCGGGTCGGATAAGCTTCACGCGTCCAGTACAAATGCGTATTGGCGACGTTAAAGGCATTCACCATCGGCACACCAATGTCACGGGCCTTACGGTAGTCTTCATCGCAGTAGAGGAAGTTCATCGTATGCACCTGATCGTTGATAACACCACCAACGGGGTCACACAGTTGTATACGGCGATGGTACTCTTTGGTTCGCCTTTCCTGTTCTTCATATCCGGCGGCAGAGACACCGAGGCATCCCAGGCCACGGTCGGCAGCATCAAGTTCCGTGCCTGGCGTCGTGACTGTCACCCACATAGGTGGATGTGGATTTTGATATGGCTTTGGCAATACATTTCTTGATGGCATAGAGAACCCTTTACCCTGCCATTCGAATTCTTCTTGTGTCCACATCTTCGGCAAAACACGACAAAATTCATCCCAGGTTTTCTTTGTATCATCAGGGTTCACCTGAAATCCACCTAACTCTGTCCAGGTGGAGGACCTGGCTGTACCCACTTCCAGTCTGCCATTTGAAATGATATCCAATGCGGCCGCTCTTTCCGCAACTCTTACTGGATGGTTCATTTCTGGCACACAAACAACGGCTCCATGGCCGATTCTTATTCTTCTCGTTTGAGCAGCGACTGCAGAAAGAAATACTTCTGGAGAAGAACAGTGGGAATATTCTTCAAGAAAATGATGTTCCACTGCCCACACATGATCGAATCCCAATTCATCAGCCAATCGACATTGTTCTAATCCATTGTGATAAACCTGCCATTCATTCTGCCTTGTTAATGGCCTGGGGGTAGATAGTTCAAAGAATATTCCAAATTTCAAAAACCAAATCCTTTTCTCATATGACCGAATTGTTCGGTCTATTAGTTTTTATGATACCACTTAACTGGAGTGCTGGCCCCTTAACTGGGTTGTCACCCCCTGCACCAATCTACCGGGTAAAGCATCGGTTGCAATGCCATTTTGATAAGTGACTTCACCTCGACATATAGTCGCCAGATACCCGAGAACAGAGAGAAGCTCATCGGCGTGATATCAATCATCGGTTAGCGACAAAGAACTCGTTTTGAGCCACTTGAAGTCCGGCAATCTGTCATCGAACAGATTATCGAGAGCCCCGGCACTTGCCAGTAATCTCTTTCTCAAAGCGTTTCGGGTCATCTAGAACCTTGTAAAAGTCCTCGATATATCTAATCGCTTTGTTACTGATTTTATCCGTCAAATGCGAGTTTGTTTCAAATAGCGCCATGATAGCTGTCTTTTTTTCCAAGAATAGCCCTGTAGCCCGGGGCAAGCTGTCATTGTAGGCGCAGAATCCGCGGTATAATCTTTGACGGACATTGCGGATTTTCAGGCCATCGGGTGGCGCTGCATAGTGTGCGTCAACCAGTCCGGATGCATCAAAATCATAGGGGATACTGAACTTCGGTTCGACGTCCTCCCCGGCACCGATGAGCTTGGAGTTATGGCAACAGCTATCGTCTTTGGCGCCGTCGGTAGCCGCCCAGTCCAGATTACCAATCAAATATTGAAACAAGGAAAAGTAGCTGCCCGTGACACCGTCCAGTTGCTTATACGGTACCTGCGCGATATCCAGTTCCTTCAGGTCATTGCGTTTGGCTACAGCATCTACATCTTCGATCAGGAAACCGAAACGAGTGATTGAATCCCCGCGTCTTTCACTGTCGCGGTAATCGATCATCATCGGTTTGGCCCTGAAGCTGTATTCAGTGATCAGGTTGTAAATTTGATAGATCAGAAATTCTTTAACGTAATACTGTTCATACTTGCGATTGGTATGGCAGTAAGTCACTAGTTTCAGTGATTTATTACCCCTGATTACCGTGCCTTTCAATTTTTTCTTGTCAAAATGAATTTTCAAAGGTGGGAATTTACAGACACGCATTCGTCTTGTAACGCCTCGGGGAGAGACCTGCGCATCAATCGTGTGTTGCTGCCCATCTGCGCCTTTGTAGGTAAGTTGTACAGGGTAGCGGGCATCTTTTTTAACATTTTTCTGTATCTTGCTCCATGGACCCGAGAGCGTGACCTGCATTTCGCTTGCATCGCTGAACAGCTTGGGCGGCTCTGCTTCACTATCTGCGAAAGACAGTGGAGTGATCAGCAGCAAACTGATCAGTGAACTCGATAATGCAAGGCGTGAATTTTTGCTCATCGGATAGGTTACCTGATATTCAGAGGATATGAATTTTAACTGGGATATTCGGCCAGCAGGTAGCGTATCGAAACAGTATCTAAACAGACCGGATGGTTGCTTGCTTCATGAAAGAGTGAGGCCGTATTGCAAGTATTGGTTAAACCCTGCCAGGGCTTGCAGCTTCCTGCTAGAGGGCCATTACCCCATGCCGTGAGATTGTGCTTTGCGGCGTGAGGTAAATCCACTTGTATCAAAGAGCATTCTCGGCCAACCTTTCTAGCTTAGGAAATTTCAGGAAGTTACATGGCCTCACTGCAAAAAGTACTCATCGCCAATCGTGGTGAAATCGCAATTCGCATCGCCCGCGCGGCATCCACACTCAACATTGCAACGGTTGGGGTTTATTCCAAAGCCGATGCTCAAGGCTTACACACGCGGCATGTGGATGTTGCAGTGGAATTGTCTGGCGCAGACCCGGTTAGTGCCTATCTCAACATCGAGGAGATTACCCAAATCGCCGTGGATCAGGGTTGCGACTGTATTCACCCGGGTTATGGCTTTCTGTCTGAAAACGCCAGCCTGGCGCAACAATGCGTCAGGCGCGGCATCAAATTTATCGGTCCTGCTGCGGAAACCCTTGCACTCTTTGGCGACAAAGTGAGCGCCCGCGCGTTGGCGGCGAAGTTAACTATCCCTGTCATTCCCGGTGAGGCAGTCTCTTCGAGGCAACACGCCATCGAAGTCGCTACACGCATTGGGTTTCCTATTATGTTGAAAGCGGCCGCTGGTGGCGGCGGTCGCGGCATGCGTGCAATTACCGTGGCCGATGAGATCGCTGAAGCTTTTGACCGATGTCAAAGTGAGGCGGTATCCGCTTTTGGGAATGGCAGTCTCTTTATTGAAAAACTCATCGTTCGTCCACGCCATATCGAGGTACAGGTCCTGGCAGACGAAGCAGGGAACGCCATTCATCTGCGCGAACGCGACTGTTCTATCCAGCAACGACATCAGAAAGTAGTCGAAATTGCCCCCGCGCCCAACCTCGACAGCAAACTACGTCATCGTATGCTTACCGATGCACTTAAACTTGTAAACGCCAGCGACTACGCCAACGCCGGCACGGTCGAGTTTCTGGTTGAGCCGGAATCAGGTAACTACTACTTCATTGAATGCAATCCACGTATTCAGGTAGAACACACCATTACCGAACAGGTAATGGGGGTCGACCTGGTTGCTGCGCAGTTTGAAATTGCGGCAGGTAAAACGCTTGCTGAACTTGGCTTAGACGCAGATTTATCACCTCGGGGCTACGCCATTCAAGTCCGTGTGGTAGCGCAAGGGGTTGGTACGCTAACCGCCTACAAAGAGCCTTCTGGCATGGGCATTCGCGTGGATGCTCACGGCTACACCGGTTACGCGCCCCCTACTCAGTTCGACCCGCTGTTAGCCAAGCTCATCTGCCACAGCACATCGCCAAGTTACACCGCAGCGGTAGACCAAACTCGACGAGCTATTGAGGAATTTCACATCAGTGGCCTGTCGACCAACTTGAATCAGCTGCACGGTATTTTGAGCCACGCAGCCGTGCGCGATGGCGATGCCAGAACCACGTTGCTGACTGAGGCCACAGATCTGCATTCCGGCAAACTCACCAACGATCGGCTGCGCCTGTTCGAACAACAATCGAAATCTGTCATCGGCGTGCACAACGTCGCCATACCCACCAGCGGACCCGCACCTAAAGGTGTTGATGTGGCGGTTGACGACGTTGGCATGGAATGCCCAATGGCCGGCACCGTGGTACAGGTGTTGGTGAGGGAAGGTGACGAGGTTGTTGCAGGTGCCAATCTGGTGGTGATCAGCGCTATGAAAATGGAAACCACAGTGACCGCGACTCGAGCAGGTCGGGTGAGTGGGCTGCAGCCACTGAACGAAGGCGACGCGGTCGACGCGGGTGAAGTGTTAGTAACAATCACGCCCTCAGATGCAGTCGATGCTGGATCCGATCTGAATGAAGAAAATTCCTGGGTACCTACCCTGAAAGAAGTAGCGACTTTGAAACGCCTGGCAGCAGAGCGGCTGGCGCCGGGGTCTGAAGATCCTGGTGTAGTTCGCCAGCGCAGTCGCGGCAAGCTGACTTGTCGAGAACGCATCGAGTTATTGCTCGACGACAGCAGCTTTCGCGAAATTGGCAGTGTGGCCGGCTTTGCTTCCTACGATTGGGACGGCAACGTTGACGCATTTACCCCAGCCAATCATGTCGGTGGCTGGGGTGAGGTCGAAAATCGCACCACCATTGTCTGTGCAGACGACTTCACCTCAAGAGGCGGTCATGCAGATGGCGCTATTGGAGCGAAGAGCCTGCATCTGGACCGGCTTTCGGTGGAAATGCGCATTCCGTCTGTGCGGTTGTTAGACGGCTCCTCCGGTGGCGGATCTGTAGCCGCAATGGTGCCTCAACAGAAAAACGAAGGCGACAGCGAAGCCAAGGAAAGCTCTGGTGCCATCAAAGCAGGCCGCCCCCGCGTCGCAGGCACCGGCGGTTCTTTCCTACCCGGACACTTGGGTAGCTCGCAGTACACCCTACAATTGAACACGGTACCCGTAGTCAACGTATTGCTGGGAAGTGTGGTCGGCATAGGCGCGGCCAAAGCAGTGTTAGGTCATTTCTCGGTTATGGTGCGCGACATAGCGCAACTGTTTGTGGCGGGACCTCCTGTGGTCTCCCACGCCATGGGCTACGACATTACCAAGGAAGAACTGGGCGGCTGGCACATTCACTGCACCAACGGCTCTGTAGACAATCTCGCAGAAACTGAAACCGAAGCGTTAGCGATGACTCGAAAATTTTTGTCATACTTACCACCCAGCGTGTATGAAATTCCGCCGGTACAGGCCTGTCTTGATCCTGCGGATCGCGCTGAAGAAGAGCTGCTGACCATCATTCCGCGCAAACGCACAACAACCTTCGACATTCGCAAAACCATACGTCTAATGGCAGACAAAGATTCGTTCTTCGAAACCGGGCCTTTGTGGGGTACAGATCAAGTCACCGGGTTCGTGCGTTTTAATGGCCATCCTTTAGGGGTCATTGCCTCAGACAGCCGGCACGCCAACGGTGGTGCTTTGACAGCAGATGGATGTGACAAGCTTAAACGCCACATTGATGTGTGTGATGTGTTCAATATTCCGATTCTTAATCTCATCGACAACCCCGGCTTTGCGGTGGGCCTGGAGCACGAGATTGCCAGCACCATTCGTAAGGGGGGTGAATGGATGGTAGCGTTTGCACAAATACGGGTACCCATTTTTTCAGTCTTGTTACGCAGAAGTTTTGGGGTGGCGGGTAACAACTACGCAACACCTCTCAGCCGCCCCGCCATGCGGGTAGCCTGGCCGGCAGCAGATGTCGGGGGTATTCCACCTGAAGGCGGTATTGAGGCAGCTTACAAACGACAGTTAGCCGAAGCCGAAGATCCGGTTGCCTTAAGAGCAGAACTGGAAGCGCGGATTGAAAGTGCTCGTGGCCCGGTTAGACCGCTCAACAAATTCCAGCTAGAAGAAATGATCGACCCGAGAGCGACACGCAAGTACGTTTGTGATTGGGTTGAAATTGCTTATCGCATTCTTGCGCAAGACGGCCGCCGCGGTCCTCGCGCCCTGCAGTTTAGGCCCTAGACTGTTGGGCCCTAACGTAAGAGCTGCTCGCTCGCGGAGGAGGTATGACGTATGACGTCATATAACGCGATGAGTGATCGTCAGATGGTAATTCGATCATTCAATGACCAATGGGCTGAGTCTATTTTTCACCGCCGTTAAGGAAAGGGTTTGGCCGTGGAAATTCAACAGCCGGCTCTGTACTCTACTGGTCAGGCGGTACTGGCCAGGCCCTCTATTACACGGTGCGGGGACTAACGCCTCACAGGACCGGCTTTATGGCGTGATCCTGACCTGTTCAGCAAGTTGGGTGCGGCAGGAACAAAATCACAATATGTACGTACCAACCGAAAGACCTGGCGAGTTTTCGCCAGACTTCAAACAAAAAGCAGAGTTTGATATGCATCGCGCCCTCGGGTTATGCGATCCATCAGCAGCCTGACGACGGGGCCGGCTATGGCAGTGTCAACAAATTGGCCAAAATCGGACATCAGCATCCGCTTAACGCTTATACTTCTTGCTGCATCTAACAGGAGCAGGCAATGACTGACCTGGATATCAATATGTCATGGTTTTAGAAGGCACCACGTCTGTGCTGGGTCCCCGTACCCTAATGGCCTTCGATGGTCGATGCCTGGTTGGTCAGATTCACTATCGTCTGACCCGACGATTCCTGAACGCAGTCCACTGCTATTGCAGCATATGCCGACGCGCTCACGGAACCGGTTTCTCAACGCACGTCGTGTGCCGGCCGGACCAGCTTAAAATCGTTACCGGCACGCTCATCGATTACGAGTCTTCGGCCTCTGCCTTTCGTTCTTTTTGCCCCTGCTGTGGGTCACACATTCTCATTCAGGGTCAAAGTGGCGACGGGAATCTGGCGATCCCGGCCGGGACCCTGGACGGGTTGCCGGACCTGACCATTCTTGCGCATATATTCGTTGCCGAAAAAGTTGACTGGTGCCAGATCAATGACGGGCTGCCGCAACACCAGGGATGGTCTCCGGGTTATGGTGCAACAGCTTGAAAGCCTCTCGTTTGGACCTATCCCTTAAAGCCTGGGCAGCAGCAATATTGATCAGCGCTGGTATTGCATATTGGGAAACTCAAACTCTCAACCTGCCGAGGATCGTCGTCGCGCATTTGCTATTTGCGCTCAGCCTGTTCCTGCAGGTACAGCCCGTTCGGATTGCGGTGTTCAGCGCTGCCCTCGCGCTTGTGATCTTTATCGGCAGCGCACGAGATTACCTCTACGCGGATCTGTCACACCTCTCTGCGTTGGTAGATCTGATTGGGTTCGTCGCGACCGCCTGGTTCGCGCTCGCAATATTTCGCGGGCGAGGTCAGGCATGACAGCCGCGCGCAGCGCGAACTCTATACCACCTCCTGACAATTGATTCCAAAGAGAGTGTTTTACCCCTGCGCCATCACAGAACAACCGTCGGTAATCACCCCTCAGAACGTCGGTGTGAAGTCACAAACCCTGGCAGGGTAGGATTATTACCTTTGGGGTAGTAGCTCTCTTGTCTTCCTACAGGTGTCGTGTCAGTGAATGGCAACTGGGTTGATCACAGCCTGGACTGCTCCTTCGAAGCGGGGCTGCCCAAGTACAAATAAAAATTCGGTGACGCTGTCACGAGCCAGTTCTCTACTGTCCATATTCTCGAGTATGTAGACACCGTTTTTGGCTAAAAGCTCGGGGTGAACCGGAAAAATTTCGCTGTCTTTTTCTGCGGGGATCACTTCCAAGGCCCAGTTGTCGGCGCCAACAGCGACGACACCCAATTGAGCAAGATACCGGGCGCCGCTTAAACCAAGTCCAGGTTGGCCTGCCATAAAGCGATCAGGGTCAGTATCCATAATGTCCAGCCAACCGGTGTGGAGCAACACGACATCGCCGCTTTCGATCTGCACATTAGCGGCCTTTGCCGCACGTTCTATTTCTGGCTGGTTAATTGCGGTGCCTTCCGGAAGTGGATTCTTTCCTAGAAGTTTAGTCATGTCGAGCAGGATGCCGCGAGTAACGATTGGTGGCAGGTCATGAATCGAAAACCTGGTGAGACCTTTCGGAGTAACAAACTCGCGAGCGTGGGTGGCGTTATAATAGACGTGGTTTTCGCCCATATGGCCCAAACCATCAATCTGGCTGCCAATGCCCATCCAAAGGTTCATCAGGTCATCATTGCCTGTGGCTTTGTTGCTGCCTAGAGGCGTACCTGTACCGTCATCCAGCTGTAGAATCGTCATCGAATAGGAGCGGGGTGGATAGGCCGGCGAAGTTGGTCCGGTCGTCACCCCAAGTCGATAAGTCTTGCCGTGTTTGACCAGACGTGTCGCTTGCAATACTTTTTCAGGGCTAAGGTTGTTAATCGCGCCCAGCGTGTCGTCGGCGCCGTATTTGGAAGTAGGTACCTCTGCGTGTGAGGTACTGAGTAGCCAGACAGATGCAGTCAATATGAGTAAGCAGATATTTTTCATGGTGACTCCGGTGATTGTAGTAAAAAGAGTTGTGAAGAATGCCGAGTTACCTCGGCAAGTAGTTTGCCACAGATACCATCAGGTTCGCGTTAATCATCGTAACAACGTGACGTTTCTTTCCGCTTTGCGGAAAGTAAGAATAAACCACGTTTTCGTGCTCAATGCCAAAAGCACAATAGGAATTTTAACAGGGCCATTAGGCAAAGTATCGTTGCAACACCCCTACCTTGATATTTCGGGTCAACGTGCACCCGTCCTGATCAAACCCATGTCAGAATGCATTGGACAGCGCCTTTATCAACTCCATCGTTAAGTCTTCGGGTGTCGCAGAGCCAGCTCGCTCAAAACGAATATTCAGACTGGGCGATACAATCTCTGCACTGTCCAGATAAACATAAACCTTAATGTCGTTTACCGGAATTTCTGCCACGAAGTGTTTTTCCTCAGCGCCCTTCTCTTCAAACACCACCTCTGGAATAAACTTGGCTACTTGCCTGCAACATAAATTTTGAAACAGCGAGGTTCCAAATACATCTATTTCTTCAATCTGCTTCCAGGACATAAGTGACTCTCAGCCAAGCTTAACCAGGACATCGCACAGCAATCTAACACCCTGCAAAGTGGCAAACTGTGCGGTAGCTTGCCCGTGCATGCTATGTGGCTACTCTCGCGCATACTTGAATAATTCCGCTCTCTAAATGCTTTACTTCTGCGAGGTGAAACCCTGAATCCACCAGTAATTCACAAAACCTATCGACGCTCCAGACCTTTCTAAACCAGTCTCTATCGACCGACTCCACTAGGCCCCCCGGACTAACCCGTTCGTATCTAAGCTTAATGATCAATTCGCTATCTTTCTCATGCCAATCCACCTGGGTCATACCCACCCTGATTCGGCAGCCTTCGTATTGGGTTTCTTTGAATTTCCCAATGTGCCTGCGAAGGTCATCAGGTTTAGGTACATCTAAATCAACCAGTACAACCCCTCTGGGATCTAAACATTCAATGATCGCTCTAAGCGTTTTCGTTAGGTCATCATCACTTGGCAACAAAGTAATACTACCGTTCGCAATGTATACCGAACGAAAACGTCGCTGCATTTTAAAATCTTGCATCTTCGCCTGATGGAGCGTGACACGCAGGTTCCTCTTGCTTGCTTTCGCCTCGCAGATCTCCAGCATATCTTGGGACGCATCAATGCCTTCAACGTCAAGCCCTGCCTCTAGTAGATCTAGCAGCGGAAGTCCCGTGCCACAGCAAATTTCTAATGCCGGCTCACCATGCTGCTCAACAAATTTGATGAATCTGGATGAATCAGATATTCCACCCGCAAGAGGCTCATAAAGATCTGCTACAAGTCCAGTGTAAAAGTTTGAAGGATCGTTCATAACGCCACCAGACACCCTTTAAGGTGAAGATGCAACAGCAACTGCCAAATTAATCTGGAGGGTTTTTTCTCGACCAAATAAATGAGCGAAAACAGATCACACTAAACCACGCGCCAGTGACGAATAGCATTAGTTTTGACGCACCGGCTGC
The DNA here is from genome assembly GCA_018665025.1 of Gammaproteobacteria bacterium. GTDB lineage: Bacteria > Pseudomonadota > Gammaproteobacteria > Pseudomonadales > Azotimanducaceae > UBA9659. Next base: position 624 of record JABJED010000214.1, on the reverse strand, counting down.
AGGGCTAGCGAAAAGATCGCGACCTGCCGCCAGACCACGAAAAACATCAATACCCCCCATAAATACAATCACGCCGAACACGGCGGCAATGTGCATCCATATTTTCCTCTGCGCAGGGCGTATTAGGCACATCAGGCCCATCAGTAGAATGGGCATTCCCAGCATTGCGGGAATCCACGACGTTATTGATTCAGTGCCTGTGGCGACAGAGACAGCAGCGGCCCAACTAATCAACCAAACCCCATAAATTATCGTCCAACGAGCCATGGTGATTTTCATAAAGACAAATTGCTGTTCCAAAACAGACTCCACACAAAAATGAGTTGAAACCCACCCATAAACGCAGTCCCAAGTTCGTTTAGTTCCTGCAGACTGATAATGGTGCGATATTATTGTTGATCGCATTCATTCACAATAAAAGTTAAAGCAAATCTAGCTGGAACGAGTTGCGCCAGCAAGACGATTAGAGCGCCAATAGTTCCCTGGTTTCGGGCTTGAACCGCTTCGGCGTCACCCGGCACCGGAATCGTGTTATGTTAGACAAATCAACAAGTTGGCGGGAAATGACCACAGATGGTTAGATTCCATGCAGGAACCATTAATAATAAGGAGCGAATATGAAGC
>JABJED010000213.1 GCA_018665025.1 Gammaproteobacteria bacterium | reverse complement strand
GAGCGGAATGACGATTAGTGGTTAAACGCTACCAAGTTTTTTGTTGTTTGTGGTGATTGGCTGACCTGGTGATGGGCGATTAGCCAAGGTGCTTTTCTGTTGGCGTAGGGAGAAATGCGCTGCCGTGGTTTCAACCATCAGATAGCGGCAAAGAGATCGTTTTGCGGCCTTTGCCGGTGCACAGCATCAGGGGGCGCGCGTTGCCTCAGATGCGCCAGCGACCACATTCCGCAGGACGGTACTTGACCCCCAGCGTCCAAACCCGTTTAAGAGAGCCGCATAAACAGCGGGCTACCGCGTATATCCCATCAGCTCCTTTTCGTCGTGGATTGCAAGCCCACAGATTCTGTATGGTTGGAAGTCATCCCCTGCCTACCAATATCCGACCAGTTCAATCCGAAAAAATCAGACGACCCGGGATCGCAGACAACGTCGTGATTCAGGGAACCTTCGATCTATCTATTCTCCATGCTAACTGCTTACATCTCTTGGGGACAATCTCTGGCTCGCTCTCCCCTTGCAGGTAACACCACGGATAGTTACACTATACCGTATACTGTAATATCGACAGCAGATGATAACGAGCCTCAAGGGTAAGGTTGCCAAAGACATCTGGACGACCAATCAATCCAAGACCTTACCTAGAGACCTCTGGATGCGAGCCAAAGCGCTACTGACGATCATGCATTCAACTACTACGCTTGACGATCTTCGGATAGAAGGAGAGCCACCGAGCATTCGGCTTCACAAGTTGCGTGGTGCCCGGCGGGATTATTGGAGTGTCACAATCAAACCGCCATGGTGCATTACATTCAAATTCAAGAACGGCGAGTTTTCAGACGTGGTGATTGAAAACTACCATCGAGGATAAATATGATTAACAACCCTCTACCTCTACATCCTGGCAAAGTGCTGGCCGAAGTTTATATGGCCGAGATGGGACTCAACCAAACGGATCTAGCAAAACTTTGTGGATGCTCTCCTCGCAAGATCAACGAGATCGTCAACGGCAAACGAGGTATTTCGCCCACGTTTGCTATTGTTCTCGAGTCTGTTCTTTGTACGAGTGCCGAGATGTGGGCGCGGATGCAGGCAGAGTACGATCTTTGGGAAGCACGCCAAGAAGTTGCCTGAACTTCATAGAGGGTTTCTATCTTCTTGTATGGTACTGACAAGTTAAAAAATTGCGTATGTCAATCGTTGACCAACTTCTCTCCTAAGGTGCTGTAATGAAGTGCCAGGTTGCGAATGATCGTGAGGATAGGAATTATAACAGGGCTTTTCGATCGAAAGTTTGAGTATCGAATCAGATCGGTTGCCTGCTTGTTTTATGAAAGAGTGGAGCCAGGCTCGATTGATTCTTCACCGTTTTCAAAACGCAGCGGTACCGTCAGTCATTTGCAGCAATCAAACTACAGAATATAACCGTCACCGGAAGCGCGAACAGTGATTTCACTGACATTCACACCCCACGGCTGATTAATCACAGACACAATTTGATCCGCCAGATAACCCGGTTCTAACGCATAGTATTCAATGCTATTTGCATCCGCACTTTCACTCGATAGCGTGCCTTCGGCGTGAGCCTGCATCTGTTGCATGTACCCTGGCGCATTTTGACCCAAGATGCCCACAATCGCATCGGGGTTCACAATACCAGCGCCCAAACCGGTTGCTGGCACACCCGTTGGCTTCACGACGGTGACTTTGATTTTGCCCTGTGACTCGACCCGCAAAGAATCTGATAAAAAATTAACCGCTGCTTTTGTTGCGCCGTAGACGCCGGCGCCAACAACAGGGAAGTTACTGTAGATCGACGACAGGTTAATAATATGTCCACGGCCCTGTTCAATCATTGGATCATGGGCAGCAATAATGCCGTTCATCACACCCTTAATATTAATATCAATACAGCGATTCCAAGCGGGCACAGCCTCTGCGTGGTCAGCGTGAAATGCTAGCGGCATCGTGCCGGCATTATTTATCCACACATCAATACGACCGTAAGTATCCAAAGCATGTCCCGCTAGCGCCTGCATTTGAGTTAGCTCAGTGACATCTGTCACCAACGCGGTTGCGGCGCCACCTTGAGCAACAATGCTTTCGACAGTTATATCAAGTTCCGCCGCGTTAACATCTGCGCAGACCACTTGCGCTCCCATCGCTGCCGTCTTGGTACTGACGAGCCGTCCAAAGCCCCCCGCTGCGCCGGTTATGACAATCACTTTACCTTTCATGTGTTCAGTCATTTTTCAGCCATCCATTTTGATCAATAGTGTGTGTGTTCTGCTGTGGTCCATTCTGCTCGGACTACTATTCACTGCAAACGCTTTGTATTAGCAAAGAAATTGTTCGTAAAAAATACTAAAGGTAGGTTGCCGCCATTTGTCGTTGCCAATAACCATCGCCGAACAACTGCGGATAGGAATTATAACAGGGCTTTTCGATCGAAGGTCTGAGTATCGAACCGGAACGATTGCCTGGTTGTTTGATGAAAGAGTGGAGCGGAATGACGATTAGTGGTTAAACGCTACCAAGTTTTTTGTTGTTTGTGGTGATTGGCTGACCTGGTGATGGGCGATTAGCCAAGGTGCTTTTCTGTTGGCGTAGG
>JABJED010000212.1 GCA_018665025.1 Gammaproteobacteria bacterium | reverse complement strand
CCTACGCCAACAGAAAAGCACCTTGGCTAATCGCCCATCACCAGGTCAGCCAATCACCACAAACAACAAAAAACTTGGTAGCGTTTAACCACTAATCGTCATTCCGCTCCACTCTTTCATCAAACAACCAGGCAATCGTTCTGGTTCGATACTCAGACTTTCGATCGAAAAGCCCTGTTATAATTACTATCCTCCATTCAAATTATCACAAACGATTTTTCAAGGACTTAGCTTATGGATATGGGAATCTAGCAGCCTCAAGGACCGCCTGTAACACATCAGTTGACACTGTAGCACATTATGCTACACTCTTCCTCATGATTGTCAGCTTCCGGCACAAAGGTCTTTCTGAACTGTTTGAACAAGGTCGCAGTCGTCGGGTCAAGTCGGAACTACACGCTCGGTGTGTTCGCCGTTTAGAGGTCATGGATCAGTGCGCATCATTATTGGAGTTAAACGTGCCTGGATTCGACTTTCATCCGTTGCGCGGTAGACCGCAACGTTACTCCATTCATGTAAACGGACCATGGTGTATCACATTCGAATGGAAAGAGGGCGAGGCATTTAGAGTTGACCTCGAGCAATATCATTGAGGCAGAGTCATGGCGGAATATCGTGTTAAAAGACCACTAAAACGTACTCCAGTCCACCCTGGGGAAGTTCTACGGGAGGATGTATTGCCGGAATTACAATTATCGGTGAGCGAAGCGGCTCGTAGGCTGGGCGTGTCACGCCAGCAACTACATCGTATCTTAGGTTGCACGCACCCGATCACGGTAGAGATGGCGCTGAGGATTGGCAGGCTCGCCGGTAATGGTCCTGGGCTATGGTTACGAATGCAACAAAATCATGATCTGTGGTACGCAGAACATGCGTTGCAGGAAGAACTTGAACAGATTCAGCCAGCGGTAAGAGGGTAATGAAAAAAGGCGGATGAATGAACCTTCCCCCCTTTTACCTCGAAAATGTGCTCGATGCAGGGACGCTCGACGACGTATCTGACCTAAGCCAGGTTCCGTCTGGAAAGTGCTGCTCTCGCGCTGCGAAGTTCAAACAATTCAATTGATCTAACGTTTGTACTGAGGGTTGGTGTGCGGCCCTACTTTTCTCTCATTTAAGTAAACTTGTATCTTGGTTCTCGCTTTACTTCATCGGCTAGTGGCGTACCGGTGAACTCGTCATCGCGTAAGATGATCCGGCCATTACATAGCGTTGCCTTGTAGCCAACCTGCGCACTGCCTCAGGCAGCGAGAAGATCCCTTTGTGCGGGTCTTTCCTCTCGCGACTCTTTGTGCCCAAACCGAGCCCAAATTGCGCCCGACTTCACACGCTTTTTAGCACCTCCCCAGGCTCGATCTCGAAGTAATCACACAACTCAATTATAGACCTGACCGGGCGCTTAGCCATAACGCCCGACCGCCGGCTTTCAACCAGCCTTTTTGGCTAATCGCAGCTGCTTTCTTTCCACCTGTCGTTGTAGCCGCTCGTGCACGGGAGCGGTCAAAGGCCAGGTGATACAGAGATAGAAGGCAATGACAAAGACCGCGGTAGGGACGACGGCATAAAGAATGCCTAGCCACATCAGTGCATCGGGGCCATTCATCGCCCCTGCAGCAGCGGAGTAACCCACGTTTCAATCTCAGAGCTGATTGATGAATCGGCTCGGCAACTGCTGGCTGAAGACCAGGAGGATCTCGCTGAAATTCAAAATCGAATATCAGAGCCTGTCATTACCTATGAAGCGCTTCGCAAAGATCTGAAGAAACATGGCAAGTTATGAGATTCGTTTCAAACGATCTGTTGCTAAAGATTTGCGCGGTATCCCCAAAAAAGACGTAAAACGCATTCTTAAAACAATTGATGCCCTGGCTATGGACCCTTTTGGTCCAGGCTGCAAGAAACTCGCTGGACAAGACTACTACCGCGTGATGCAAGGTAATTTTCGTGCTATCTATGAGGTATTGAACGATGTGTTGATCATCCACATTGTTCGCGTCGCCCACCGCTCAAGAGCTTATTGATTCGGCGGCTTCACTTCTCCTCAGAACACGTACCGTCCCCGGCTGCCCAGGATTCGCTACTGCAATTTGGCTATCCAGCCAGCGATCATCACATTTCGATGAACAATTCTCACAGGTTAGGGGTCAGGACCAAGCTTGATGCTCTTGCTGGGGTTGTTGGCTTTGTTGGCTTTGTTGGCTTTGTTGGCTTTGTTGGCTTTGTTGGCACAACAGTGTGTCAATACAACGTATTGACACACTGTCAGCAAAGGGTAGGATGCCCCTATGGCAAAATCTCAACAACTGCAAATACGGGTCAGTCCCGAACAAAAAACGCAGATAAAAAAGCAGGCGTCACTTGCAGGGGAAGATGTCTCCAGTTGGGTGCTCGCCAAACTTCTTCCGCCTGATGCAGATAAATTTCAGCACCTGATCAACAAGCCAGGGATCGGCCTGGACTCACGCTCGCATATGCTCGCGGAGATCCACGATTTTCTCCAGTCACTTTCCGGAAAAGCCCTTGAAGAAGCAGTACGCACTACTGACCACACTGCCCTCGACTCACTAGCGTCTAACTACGTCGCCGCAATGGTCGAGCAGGCCTGCGCGAACAAAGGTATACAGATTCCGTTCTGGGCACGAACGGTTACACCACTACCGTATCCCTGGTTTGCATCAGAACTGAAAAGCTTGCGACTTCACTTGCTTACGAAATCACCCGCACCTTTTCGTCGACGTAACCTTTTTGTGGATAGCACACTCGGTGACAGAGTCTGATGGCACTTGATCGCGCTGACATTGGCAAGCTTCTTGAATTGCTGAACGCGGAACTTCAGCAGGACGAAGTTTCAGGTGAGCTCTACCTGGTTGGCGGGGCGGTTATGTGCATTGTTTACAATGCAAGGAACAGCACCAGAGATCTTGATGCTTTCTTCCAACCTGTGAAGGCGGTTCGAGAAGCAGCCGGGCGCGTTGCCGCAGGCAATGACCTTTCTGAAGATTGGTTAAACGACGCAGTAAAGGGGTTCTTGAGCGAGCACGGCGACTACCTACCATTCGCGGAACTCTCTAACCTAAAGGTCATGACAGCGAGTCCCGAGTACCTGCTGGCTATGAAATGCCTTGCGATGCGTCTGGGTGCAGAATTTCATGACGAAGCAGACATCAGATACCTGCTTCGTTTCTTAAATGTAACCAGCTACCAGGTAGCTCTCGATACAATATCAAGGTATTACCCACTGGAACAAATTCCTCAGAAGACGCTCTATGCCCTCGAAGAAATTCTAGGTAGCTGATATATGTCATCGGGACAGATACATCCTGTCAAGAGGCAGTAAGATCCCTGATTCAATGTTCACCCCATCTACTTCTGGTGATGCCATCATGGAAAAAGATCACCCCATCGCGTGCGATTCTGGACATCAAGTTCTGCACCGACAATATAGCTCGGTAAATCCAGCACCAGCGATTGTCGTTCGGTCTCATTGTACGCTGGCCACTGCGGCAGGCCACCGTCGTTGGGGTTGCCGCTGCGAGCAAAATTGATCAGCGTCTGTGATCAGGCTTTGGCCAACGCCTGAATTGCCGGGTCGTCCCGGTCGTGCATGACCAACCCGAGACCCTCTTTGCTAGCGTAGGTATTGAACGTGAAACTCATCTCGGCGATCATTGCGTGTCATTGAAACTGCTGGAAGTAAGGGAGATTGGCTTTCGCCCACGGGTCTCCCATTTCTGCAGCTTTAGTTACCCATACCAATGCTTGCTTTCGATCAACAGGAACGCCCACACCACGGGAGTACGCGTCAGCCAAATAATTCATGGCGTCAGTTTGATCCCTCGCTGCCGCTTCTTGCATTAATCGAAAGGCTTCGTTGAAATCACGCGTTACACCCTCACCTGAGGCATACATTCTTCCCAGGTTTACAATTGCCTGAGAGTTATTGAGTTTAATAGCCTTGCGAAACCAACTGATCGCAACCACCCCGTCCTTTGTAACGCCATGCCCCATGAGATGTGCCAGGCCCAGTTGTCTCATGCCGTTGGAATCGCCCAGCTGCGCGCCTTTTTTAAATAAACGTATTGCTTTAGGTTTATCAACGAGGTCGGGGTGCATCATGTACATCGCGCCCAGCCCGGCAAATGCGCTCGCATCACCCAACTCGATGGCGCGCTCGTACCATTCGATGGCCAATCTGGTTTCTTCCGCGGTTTTTTGACTCGCATATGCAGATGCCAGTGCAGTCATTGCGCGAGGGTTGCCTACTTCAGCTGCTTGCGTGAATAACGACATGGCTTTTTTAATATCGCCGGGGGGGGATGTGATAAATGTAACCAGCAACAGATGCGAGCAGGGGGTCTCCTGATTCCGCTCCCTGGATAATCGCTGGAGCCAGCGTCTCTAGGTCGAGCTTGCCCTGATCAACTGCTTGCACGCCACCTGCAGCAGGAATTCCTCGGTGTTGCATTTTAGCTTTAAGGGATAAGGCAAATAGGTCGCCTTCTTGGGCAGGCCTTTGCAGCATTTGCCAGGCTTGGTCAAAATCAATGCCTGAGCCATCGGCGCCGCTGTAATACATATCGGCTAATATCGCGGCGGCTCGTACATGCCCGGCTTCGGCAGCCCGCGTCATAGCGCGGCTGGCGAGCGCCATATCATATGGGGTGTTTTTCCCGAGTAGAGAATTTAGGCCCTGCTCATAGTACAGCGCAGCAGTCTCAGGTTCGGCATGTATCTGCAGCACAGGAATAATAGGTGAAGACGCTGTGACTGATTCTGTTGCTGATGCTATGACAGATGTTGTTACCGCCGTAGGTGCTGTTGACGGGGACGCCCGCCTGCGACCTTCAGGAACGCCAAATACAACATCGCCCTCATTAAATCTAGGATCCATCATTTTTCCGCCGCGCGGGTGTTGCAGGCCATTGGTATCTCCAATGACATATCGCTTGAGATAGTTTTCAATCTCCGAAGCGAGAATATACCCATCACCATCAACATCTGCCTCACCCTGCAAAGCGCGTACAAAATAGCGCCGAAAGATGCTCACGTCCGGGACGACTTCGTTCGCATCTCCGGCTGTCTGAAATTGCCGCACAGGATTGCCGGTCATATCGCTTATGTAGGCCGGTACGCTCGCTGCCCGTGAGCGGAAAATGGTCCCGGCAAAACAGGAATCAAAAACAAAGTACGCATGTTTGCTTCGAAAACGTTTTGCCAGTGACCGTATCTCTTCCATATCGATTGCGCTATAGAGGAAACCGTCCATATCATCACCAGGCAAGGGTGCTTCGACGGGGACAATGTAACCGGCTTCCCCGATAAGTGGATCCGTTAGTGAATGGCCGTGCCCTGCGTAATAAATCACCAGCCTGTCTTCCGCCTTATTACCGAACCGGCGCCGGAACTCGTCAAATGCAGCTAACAGTTGTTCACGTGTGGGGTTCATCACTTCGGTAATATGAAACTTGTGCGTTTCAAGTACTTCCTTAACAGCCTGAATATCAGCGACAACGCCCGGCAAAGGTGTCCAGCCATTCTGATAGTCACTGCTACCAATAAGCAGGGCATAGCTTTTACCATAGAGCGGCACTTCATTGCCGTTTTCGAGCACGATGCTCTTTAGTTCAAGGCCTCTGTTTGCTGCCCCTACCACACTGGGTGATAAGTGCAAAATCATAAAAAAGAGGGTGCAGCAAAGGCTTGCTTTCATCTGTGCTTTCCACGGCCGGACAGGTCATATGACTATAGTCAACATGATTGAATAGTGGCAAGAAAAATCGAACGCTAACTTTTGGTATATTACCTGATAACCCTATCGCACAAAGACTTCAGCCTCTGGCCTACAGACTGCACCTTACTCATAGGAGACTATTGACCTTGCCCGCAGGTGCCTGAGCCACGCAGACGTGCACAGATAGCAATATACCTGCAAGTATTAACGTCTCACGAAGATGAAGTCGCCGCCCTCATCACCCGCTCGCTGAACCTCTCCCCACTGTGGGACAAGGCCTTCAATCGGGCTATTGTTAGCCGCTGCCTTCCTGAAACGAGTAAAAAGATCTTGCGACGAGAGATACTTATCCGGATTGTTGGATAACCGCTTGACCATATACTCAACGAACACACTTCTGTCCGGTACTAGTCTTAATGTGCCGCTGGTCATTGCCTTGCGACTCGGTAGGTCGTAAAGGGCGTTGGTATCATGGTCTGGAGTCTCAGAAAATGCACTCCTTGTTTTGAATATACCGCCGCTGAAACAGGCATCTGAAATCAATAAGGTATGTTTTGACTTGATACTGCTCAGGTAATCGACAATGGTGCTATTGGATATCCAGTCCCTGCGGCGATTCTCCCGCGCATCACTGGGCAGCCAATATCCTTGTTTGTTCTTAGGATCCCAGTAACCGTGCCCGGCGTAGAAGATCAACAGATTGTCTTGTTCGGTTAATGTATTACTCAACCTATCCAGTTCATCTAGTATTTCATCGCGCTTGGGACTGGACAGCAGTCGAACATCACGTGGGTCAAAAGTGTAGGTGTTTTGCAGTATCTGCTTGACCTTTTGGGCATCTTTCAACGGCTCTGCAAGATCCTCGATCGAATCATGCTGGTAATCTTCAACGCCAATAATCAGCGCATGATATTTACCGGTGTTCAGTGTTTGTTGTATCGGTCGCGGTGCTGACGCTGTCTGCCCCTGCTCCCGTGTTAGCACTATGGTTTTGATTGCTTGGTTCTCGTACTTATCGATCGCTACAATCTGTATGGAATTGCTACCGGGAGTAAGCAGTATATTGGCGGTGAAATTACCTTTTGAATCCAGCGTTGCTTCCTTCCCATTAACCTCAACTATAGCCACACCCGAAGGGTCTATCGCCTGACCATAGACCGTGTGTCGCGCAGTCGATACGATACTCACGCCTCTTTGAAGGGTGATGGTAGGCGGGGTCGTTTCCGTTTTCCGCCTCATTTGAGTTGTTTGATTGGATGCTTCTACTTGTTCCGCCGCGGTTACTGGCGTTAATTCCATCAGCGCTTTCAATTCCATCAGCGCTTTCACCTCACCACTAGGCCCGAGTTCGCCAAAAAGGTAAGACGAAGGCTCATTTTCGCCGCAAGCTATACCTGCCGGTTGAATGCCGGCGATTGCCGCACCGGGCCAACCGCTTGCAGTGGAGCAGTAGGTGATGTTTGTAATAGCGTTAGTGCGGTGCTTCTTATCTTTATTCCAAAACGAGGCTTTGTCCAATGTTGCTGGTCGATTACCAACGAAATGAACTGTGGTTAGCTTGTTTAGCATGAAAGCCTGATCGCCAATACTGGTTACGTTGTCAGGTATGATGACGCTGGTTAATTTGTTGCCCCCGAAAGCATAATCGCCAATACTGGTCACGCTGTCAGGAATGGTGACGCTGGGTAACTGGTTAGCCCAGAAAACCTGAAGGCCAATACTGGTCACGCTGTCAGGGATGGTGACGCTGGTTAATTGGTTCCCAACGAAAGCCCGCAGTCCAATACTGATCACGCTGTCAGGAATGGTGACGCTGGTTAACTCGTTCTGCTCGAAAGCATTAACTCCTATGCTGGTCACGCTATAGCCGTTAATGGTATCCGGTATCACTAATTCGGCTGGGCAACGACGTTTACACCCTGTGATAGTTGCAGTGCCACCACCCGTAAGACTGTATTTCCAAGTGCCATCGTCATCTGCGGCACTATTCATAGCTATAAACAATAAACACAGAAGGTTAAAGAAGGCTAAAAATACCCTGAAAATTTTGGTTCTGTCGATCAGTGAGCTCAGCATTTGAAGAACCAAAACTTTATCAAGGAGAACATTTATATTTGATCGCATATTAGCAGTAACTGCCTGGTAGCGTTTAACCACTGTAGTCATACCGCTACACTCTTTCATAAAACAAGCAGGCAATCGTTCTGGTTCGATACTCAGACTTTCGATCGAAAAGCCCTGTTATAATTCCTATCCTCATCCCTAGCCCTTAGTCACGAGTCCCTAGACTAGTTCGCATTGGACGTCATCCAGGGAATGGTATGAATACTGCCCTGACTGCGTAAGCTATCCTCAATAGGCATCACACCCCTGGTTTTTTTCGATTTATCTGGCTGACCAAAACCCGCTCTCTCCAGCATCTGAATCAGTCCTGGATTTCGTGCCACGCCGCGTGTTCGCTGAATACCACTCTGCGCCAGAAAATTGTATTTCGCGGCACTGGCGCCGGTCTCTGCCCATGAACTGATCACTACAAGACGTTCCATGCCGGTCGAGAAGGTATTAATCTTACCTACTTCCAAGGTGATTTCTTCTTCCTCCATAAATCGATTGAACTGATTACCTCTCGGAAACACCACGTCGATGCGGTAGTCTGCACCAATAAACAATACCGTGATATCAAGCGGCTCTTCCAGATAGTTAGCAAGATACAAAGACACAGAATCGCCTTCGAACAAAGTAGGAATGTCAGTGCGGTCAAACTTATCAAGATCACCACTGCCTGCCCTGACAACATTCAATGAAGAAACGAGACCTTCTCCCTCAAGAACGGTTCCAAGGCGCATTAGATTTAACGCACGCGCTATTGTACGCAGATTATTTTCTAATTGCTCTTTAAGCAAAGGCTCTGATTGATCTAGCGCTATGCGCATATAAGTTTTGCGTTTCGCTTTTTCATCACAAGCACCAAATGGACAGGGCAAGTCTTCACTGTCAGTTAAAAGTACAAGCTCATCGCCAGTATTGAAAAAACGAATGTCCGCATGATCACTACTCCCAACCCAGCGAAGCGCAATCGGCTCAACACCATCTTTACGCAGGGACTTAATCAGTGACTTACCCTTATTTTTGCTCCGACGCGTTATGTCCTTATTCGGAATCTCCGCAATAGCCAACTCAAATATCGCCTGCGTTTCCACCAACCTGGCATAAGAGAAATCAGGAAGCAGCGTCAATTCAGCGAATTTTTTATCCCCTAATTGATACTTGATGGGTTCCACCATACTGAAGGCACTATGGCTTTTCACTACGTGCACAAATCCATGGGCAAGACTTAATTTGTCGGTGGGTTTCGCCATAACAGCCAGTATCGAACCTCTGGTAACACCATGCAGGTATCCTGATGGTATTTCATATCCTTGTGTTGATCGGTTGATTTTCCACTGCGGATCAGAATTCTGCGACCTCGGCTCTCCAAAAACCCCATCATCCAATGAACTGCCGATAAACATGGGCGTTGTGCCATACCAGGGTTGTGCTGAGTAATTCTGTAGAATTTTTTCTGCCACTTGTTGGTAAGATGCATGCGGATACTTGCTTAAGGTTTCCATCAGATTATAGGTAAACAAGCCATACCGTTTACTTTGTTGAGAATTCTTGGGTAAATTTATCTCTGGTGTCTCTTCGGTGGTTTGCGCCGCAAAAAAAGCGACATACCCACCTGGCTTATTATTGTCGGCTAACTGAAGCGAAGTGCTTTTCTCCATATTGACACCTCTCGTTTGCAGAAGTGTCTGTATTGGTACACCCAAACTGTCAGCTGGTATTTTTCGAGTTTGCCACTGACTCCTGGTCATTGTGCCGGAGTGGCAGCTATCAAAAACGATCCAAACAAATACGCCCTTGGTCCGAAATGCATCGACATAATAGGCGACGTCATCGTCAGTGAGGACATTTTCAACAGACTGCGTATCGTGATTCCATTGTTTGGTATCTGCCGGGAGAAAAATCTCATCAAGACCATCAATTTCAGTCCCGACGTGTCTGGCAGGTTGTTGGGAGCCGTGACCAGAAAAATGAAGGTAGAGGAAGTCTCCTGCCTTCGTCTCTTCGACCAACAATTCCAGGCTGGACAGGATATTACCTCGTGTCGGTTCAATCGCGGCTTGATGATCCTCCGTGAGCAATTTGATATTGTTTGTTTGAAAGTCTCTGGTTTGTAAATAATCATAGATCAACAAGGCATCATTCCTTGGACCCACCAGGTTAAAACCCTCAGATTGGAACGGATATTTCGACACACCGACGATCAAAGCGTAACGATCTTTTGCTTCTAGCTGCGTACTGATCGTGAGAAAAAATACGACTAACAGACCGTACTTTTTCATCTAGAAAACCTCCACTTCACCCTGTGGGGTATCCAGTTGTGCGTTCATCGCACCTTGGCCCGATTGCACTTGCACATCATCAGCCTGCCGATTCAGATCACTTGAACCCACGGCCCAGGTTTTGATTCCCGCCGTAGCGTTTTCCCCAAAAAATGGACTCACAACAGATTGTTGAGAATCCGGTGACATTATTTCAAGGTACTGACGATTATTGAGTGACATGAGGGCATTCCGAGTACCCTGACCAGGGTGAATACCGCCATAAACCGGCTTGACGCCGGTAAGCGCTTCGACAAATTCAAATCCCAATTCCAGATCGAGACTTCCGTAGATAATATGATCGAGTTGCAGCATAAAGATACCCATTATCAACCAGATCACAATTGTTCACCCAGGCATCACCCGCTGTCAATCGGCAATTGAACCGTGTGCCTGAATAGTGTTGAATCTTTCACTTCGAAAAATCACTAAAACACTCAGTTGAGTGAGAAATTCATCACAAACTAATAGTCCAATGGAGGATCGAATCCATTGGACGCTTCCGTCGATTAAATACCAGCAGCGTTGGACTTTCGCTTCTTAAGCTTTTTCTGTTCCTGTTTTTTTTCTATCTTTTTCTTTTCAGCTTTAGATTTACGCGGTTTTCTCTTCAGAATTTCCTCACGAGAATTCGCTTCATTACTGCTAGCACGGTTACCATCCCGCTTATTTTCCGAGGCTACACCACTCGTTTCTTTTCGACTCCCCTCTTTCTTTCCTGCATGCCGATCATGCTTGGCTATATTTAATCGTCTGCCACATACCCAGGCTTTTTTAAGATTCAGGAAAACGCCCCTTGGCATGCCCGAAGGCAGCTCCACCAGCGTATGGTCATCCTGAATATCAATGTGACCAATATTGGCCGCTTCCAACCCAGCCTCGTTAGTAATCGCACCAACAATGACGCATGCAACCGGAATACATCAAGTAACGTATTGGTTAAGGGATAAAGATATGGATTATCACTCTACAGTGAGTGAGGGTTTGCTATGGACGAAAAAATAATTAGGCGCTTACTATTGACGAGGGAGTCCATAGAAGCATGTTAGGCGACGGCCAATCGTTTAACCCTAACGTCACCAAGACTATTCTTCGCGTGCCAGAGGTCATACTGCATCTGCTGATTCATCCAGCTTTCAGGCGTCGTATCAAAAGCCTTAGCTAATCGAATAGCCATTTCAGGGCTTATCCCTGCGCGACCATTCAATATCGCAGATAGCGTTTTTCGACTGACACCCAATGCCTCTGCGGCGGCTGTCACCGTAACATCTAAAGGTTCCAGGCACAGTTCTCGAAGGATCTCTCCAGGATGGGGAGGATTATGCATATTCATCAGTGGTAGTCCTCGTAGTCGACTTCGACGGCATCAATGCCTTCGAATCTAAATGTGACTCGCCAGTTACCGCTAACCCATACTGACCAGCGGCCTTTGTCCTTACCTTTGAGCTCTTGGAGTCGTAATCCTGGCAAGTTCATATCTCTTGGCTCAGTTGAAGCTTCTAAGCGACCGAAGATCAGCCTCAAGCGTTTGGCATGTTCGTTTCGAATTCTTGCCGTGCTGCCCGAACGAACAAACTTTTCGATACCTTTATGTTTGTAGGATCTGATCACTTAGGGATTGTAACCTATCCCGTTATACGTTACAAATCCTCAATGTTGTGCACCAGGCTAAACAATTGCCACTGTGATCTCACCTTCTCGCTGGTTCGCAAGGTAAACCGGTTCAAACCCTTGTTCGACTCGATATTCCCAAATACCGGTTCCACCACATGCATTCTATGACCATAGATCGCTCTTCCTTCGTCCGTATCCACACGATGCCGCATCCATTCCGTACAGGAAGCCTTTTTCTCCTTCATAAAGGACACTTGCCGACCATGCCCTGAAAGATCATCAGCAGTTTCGCCGTTACGCATACACTGTTGTTGCTTTTCACAGACACGACAATCCGTTAGTCGCCCCTCAAAGAAGGCTTTCGTGTTCCCATGTTGATCCCGCCCGACGTTAACTAACCTCAGTGATTTTCCTGCTGGGCACCGGCAAGTGTCAGCTACCGGATCGTCGTGAAAGGCACTCACCAGGTAAGTGGGTTTGTGCATCGTCTTCCGCTTGCGCGAAGCAGGCTTCAGATGATCGGTGAAGCGAGGGTCACGAGAACGAAACTGATTGTCAGGGATGTAAGCATTAATCTTGTTGTCGTGACAGTGCTTCATGTTCGCTTCGTTGGCGAAGCCTGTGTCTGCCGTGACAATGATCTCGCCATTTGAAAGGTGTAACGGAACGCCAGGTCGTTCATAACAATCTTGGATGCTATTGAACATAGGTATCAGCGTCTGTTGTTCCGGGCCGGCTCCATAAACCTCTGTAACTACAATCATCTGATGCTTCTTATCGACTGCACTCACGCCATTGTATCCCTGGATCACGCCGTGGCTGGTCTTCATGGTCGCGCTTTCGTTATCCGTGATATTGCTCTTATGACGTGAAGTGAAGATGCCACGTGAATAAGCGAACAGTACGATTCGCAGCAAGACACCAGGATGATACGCGGGCCTACCCACGCCATCATTCTTGTAATCTGCATCGAAGTCAGACAGATCCAAATAGTGCTCAACCAAATAGTG